>BBPT01000001.1 GCA_000829755.1 Parachlamydiaceae bacterium HS-T3 | reverse complement strand
CATTAAATCTTCCTTTGGTCATGATCTTTGCTCCTTATAAAGCACAGAATCATACACTACATTCATTAAAATTTAAATTAGTGGGATAGACTCAGCTAATTCTTAACAGGAATTTAAAGATAAATCTAAGCGAGCTAGCTTAGATTAAATAAGAGTATGATAATTTATTTAAATTTTGTGAGATCCTTATGATAAAAATTTTTACTAGTTTAGTTTTATGTTCGTTTTCTTTTTTATCAGCGATTTCTTGGCAAGAAGAATGGGCTAAGGGAGTACAACATTGCATTTCTAAAGAATATTTGAAGGCAGAAGAAAATTTTAGCTCGGCGATTTCTCAACTTGAAAAAGAAAACAACCTTATTCATCCTCATGTTTATGTTGATAGAGCAAGGCTGCTCTCCTTACTAAATAGAGATGAGGAGGCATTAAAAGATTTAAATTTAGCTATTGAATCTCCACTTTTAGAAGGTGATGATAGGTTGAGGGCTGTAGTTACACGATTAATTACTTTCTACAGACTTAATATGGAAGATGAGGCTAAAACCGAACTTGAAACTTTTAAATCGATTTATCCAATTCCGAAATTGGAAATTTATAAAGATTCAGTTGTTGTAAGAAACATTCCAGAATGTGACTGTTCTAAAGAATTATTAAAATCATTCGTAGCACAAACATTTTGTGAAAGTGAGGATGATGTAAAAATAAGTAATGGAATCTGCCTAGCAAAACGAAAAAAATGTGAGTATGTTTGTTGTCAGCTAGGAAGTACAGTGGAAGCCTCTCTTAATGAAACAAAAAATAAGATTGCAAACTGTAAATATTGGTGCGATAAAATGCAGGTAGCAGGCAATATTTTTTGTGCAGGCACATTTAAGTTTTTTAGATGTCAAGCAATGTGTATCGCAACTGTTGAAATGATAAAAGATGGTTGTTATTGGTGCTGTAGCAGTGGAAGTCCCTATAAAACATGCGTAAAGCCTTTTGAAGACATCATTGGTAGAATGGGTCAAGGTTGTGATCCTGCTTGGGACTAAAATGAAAAAAGAAGATATTATATTTTGGATTTGCGCGATACTTTTGCTGGTTTACTATGTATATAAAAGAGACTGGGTTAGCCCATTGGTCATCACTTCTACTTATTTAATTGTAAATTACTTTAAAAACAGGTAAAGATGTCTTACTCTTGATCCGTAATGAATATTTCAAAGTCTTTCGATTAGGCTGGCTTTGTGCCATTTTACGCCAGTATTTTTGCATTGCAAAGAAAAACTTGCGGATATTTTAAACTGCTGACTTTTGGATGAAATGGCTTTAAATGTGATGTTCGGGCTTTCTCCGTCCGTTTCTAAATTTTGCATTACCTTCCTCAGAATCTTCATCACGAAAGTATTCTTTGATATGTTCAATAACCTGCTTCTCATTGGCTCTTTGCAAACAAGGAATCCAAGCTAGCATGAAGCGAAAAACCTTGCGGATCTGTATCTCTCCATGTCTCCCGTTTCCTCCATTAGCAGCTTGTATAGCTGGTGTTAACGATAAAGTAGACAATGCAAATAAAGTAAATTTTTTTATTTCATGAGCAAGAGATAAAAGAGGTTTATTCAAATCTGATCAAATAACAAAAGGCTGGGTTTGGTATGACATTCCCTTAAGGTACATCCCTCCATAAAAGAGATCATGATTCTAAAGAAGCTTGCGCCTTTTGTTATTGGCTTTTCTGCAATTGGAGTAAAGTGGTTTTTTGTCATTCCCAAAATGGCGTGCTTGAAGAACTTTCATTTGATCCCCCTTTTTGCTGTTCTTTTGAATAATTGCATTGCCAATTGACACCGTCTGTTAGTGCTTAAGCCCCCTCTTGCTGCTGATTGGTTTTGATATGCACCTCCAAATTTATCCGTTTGCGCAAATCCATCCAGAAAGAACCTATGCACAGAAATTGCTTATTTAAGAGTGCTAGTTAATATCAAAGAAGCTAGGATAGCTCTTCCATCTTGATTCAAGATGACTAAGTCCTTACCAAAATAAACACGCTTTCTTAATAGGCTTCCCTATTTTAGAGATAGCAGTGATGACAGATTTGATTGATAAATTTGACTTGTATATTCTTGTACTAAACAAGCATGGTTAAAACGTGGGCTAAAAAATGATCAAGCTTAAGAGAGTCTATGACCCACCAGAGAAAACAGATGGAGCTCGAATACTCGTCGAACGTCTCTGGCCAAGGGGTATAAAAAAAACCAGCCTCAAAATTGACTCTTGGAATAAAGAGGTTGCCCCAAGCACTGACTTGAGAAAATGGTTTGCCCACGATCCTGAAAAATGGAAAGAGTTTCAAAAGAAGTATCTTGCTGAGTTAAATGCCAATCCGGAATCTTGGTCTCCAATTGTGGAAGCCATGACCAAAGGAACTGTAACTCTCCTTTACAGCTCACATGATGCAGAGCATAATAATGCCGTTTGTTTAAAAAACTATTTAGAAAAGAAGGTAAGAAACAAGTTATGAGTCATTTACCCATTCTTAAAAAGAAAAAAGTGATTATTGATCGCCCAGGTTTAAAAGTGGTTCATTTTTATCTGTCTCCCGGAGATGTAATCCCCGAGCATAAAACTAATGCTGATGTTATCGTCACAACGGTTAGGGGCAAAGGCGTTTTTACGATTGGCTCATCCAGACACGAAATGAGACCTGGGGTTGTTTTAGAGATGAGCCCTGGTACCCCACATTCAATCAATGCATCAGAAGAACTTGAATTTGTTGTCGTTCACGCACATTTAGCACATCAAAAAGGAGAAGTACACTGTGGAGCACTCAACACCTCTCTTTTGCAGGAAAAAGAGTAGTCGTTGATATTAAATCTGTAAAGCGATTGGCCATCCACATGCCTTGGTAAAAGCGCTCTATTGCCATTTCCAGATTCCCAGGCGTATGTAATTTCAACCCCCTTTTCATTGCTTCAACTTGAAAGCGCATGGCTTGAAAACTCTGTGCCCTTTCACTTAACCGCCTCATATCCGATTAAGACTTATTTAGCTCGAAGAGATAAAGTCAATTGGACGCATTCGGAACTTTCCCTGGCCGGATCTAAACATTTCTGCTAAATTGTACGAGAAAGTTAGCAGATATAATTTATAGATAAGACCTCTGCGAAAAGGAGCTATCGCTTTTATGATAGATGGACACTTTCCTTCAGATAGATGTATTATTGATTGCCTAAGAGCTAGTTATGGCATTGAAGTAAAATCTATTACACCTCTTTCCGGAGGTGCAGATATGAACGCGGCAATATATAAAGTTGAAACTCGTGATCGCTCACCTTACTTTGTAAAGCTTAAGCATGGTTGTGAAAGTGATATTAATGTTACAATTTTAGAACTATTGCACCGCAATGGAATTCAACAGATTATCCTGCCTATCAAAACAATCCAAGGTCGCTCAATTCTGCCCATAGGTGATTTTTGTTTAATTATCTATCCATTTATTGAAGGAGTTAACGGATTTAGCCGCAAGCTAACAGACAATCAATGGATGATGCTTGGCAAAGCATTGAGACAGGTTCACGATTTTGATGTACCATCCTCACTTCTAAAGCATATCAGACATGAAACCTATTCCCCGAAATGGCGACAAGCTGTTTGTTCTCTCTATGCCAATATTCAGGGTGAGCCAGCGAGTAATGATGTGATAGCTCTAAATTTTTTGAACTTTATAAAAGAACATAGATGGGTCATTCAACGCCTGGTAGATCGAGCGGAACAGCTGTGCTACACTATCAAGGAACAGCCTGCAAAGTTTGTATTATGCCATTCTGATATTCATGGGGGAAATGTATTGATAAATGGGAGCGACACCATCTATATCGTGGATTGGGATGAACCTATCATGGCTCCTAAGGAGCGGGACCTAATGTTTATTGGTGGCGGTATTGCAAATGTCTGGAATGATCCACAAGAAGAGGTTTCTTTTTATAAAGGTTATGGAAACACGGATATTAATATTTCTATCTTAGCTTACTATAGGCACGAAAGAATAGTAGAAGATATTGCTGAGTATTGGCAAGCTCTACTTCTGACAAACTTTGACAATATCCATAACAATAGATCAGAAATGTACAAACAATTTATCAGTATGTTTGATCCTCAAGGTGTTGTAGATATAGCTTTTAAAACTGATAAAGTGAGTCAAGCATAACTCAATGAATTTTAAGTAATTAAACTCATACAAGCCAATCCTCCAACTATGCAGCACATGTTTAGGGAGATCTTCGAGATTCTTGAAGTAAAAGAAAAACGTCAATTTTTGAATTTTGCATTTCAGAAATTAAAACTAGATGACAAAAAACTCAGTCTATACTGACGTGTGAGCCATTTAGTACTCTAATGATATAAGAAGCGTCCAAAAGGATGGGGGCGGTTGGGCGCATTCAGAATTTGATTGGTCAAATTGCAAATATTCCTTGATTTCATATCTAATCAAAGAAGCCATTAAGTTTTAATTCATCAAGAATAGATACGAATAGACCCCTCTATATTAAAAGAAAACCTAGAATAAACTTAAGCCTACGATTTTCCTTATAAATTTTATTTTTTTGTTAGTGTGATTTTTATTTCTGAACTTGTCGCTTTTAGTGTGCCTTCTCCTCCTATGGGAAATGTAAATAATGGTAAGGTGTGACCGAAATCTGCGCCAGCGATCACTGGTATATTTTTAAGCTCTTTTTTAGAATCGACTATCTTTTGAACGAGATCCGTAGTGATTTTAGATTTTACTTGAAAGCGTCCTAGCACAATCCCTTTAATATATTGAAAATCAGGTTGCAGAAGCAAAGAATGAATATGCCTGTCCAGGATATCGGCAGTCATAGGGTAATTATCTTCTAGAAATAAAATTGTATCTTTAAGGGAAGGCATATATTCAGTCCCTTGCAAGACATTAAAAGAATCGATATTACCACCTACTATCGTACCACTTCCCTCACCAAAGCGAATTGTTGAATAGCCCGAATTTGTCATAAACTTGCGATTTTCTTGGTCAAGATACCATTCATCATCACTCCATGATGTGGATGGGATAAGGGAGGTGGGTTCTTCACCCTCAAACAAGCAATTTCGGAAACAATCTATAATATAATCGATTCCCTTCAGACAGCCAAACGTAGAAAAGTGAGGTCCTGAGTAGGTTACAAGCCCGGCTTTAGCAAAGATTGCATTTTGCAAAGTTGTGATATCTGAATAACCGCATAAAATTTTCGGGTTTTCTCTTAGCAATTCATAATCAATATCTTTAAGCAAATTAATTGAATTGCAGCCTCCAATAGTACTAAGAATGGCTTTTATATTTTTATCAGCAAAAGCTTCGTGAAGATCTTCTAATCGAGATTCGACAGATGATGAATCGAAAATATCACGTTCCTCGCAATGCTTTGAAAAACTTATCCTGAGCCCCATTTCCTCTAGTCTTTTTGAAGCTATAGAACGCACGTTAGGAGAAATGATGCCTAAACTTCTGGCTGGAGCAATAACGCGAACCTCATCTCCTTTTGATAATTTTTTCGGGAAAATCTTTTTGAGGCTCATTTCATTCTTGATAATCTGACTTTAAAAAAGAATAAAGGAAGCGATCCTTCAGCGATCCCTTTTGAATAATACATTTTTCTAATAGGCCTTCTTTCTTAAACCCATTTTTTTCTAATACTTTTTGAGATCCGATATTAGCCGGATCTATGTAAGCCTCTATTCTTTCAACATCTAGGTCTTGAAAACCAGACTCAATAGCAAGCCTAATTGCTTGAGTTGCCAATCCATTTCCCCAATATTTCTTTGCAATTACATATCCCAACTCTGCTTTGCAACTATGTGCACCTTTCCCTTTATCAAGAGTAATGGAACCAATGACCTTTTTACCTAAACAAATGGCCTTAAACCAGGGATGTTTCTCGACCACATTTGCAAAGAAATTTTCAGCTTCACTACGAGAAGTATAGCTATTCCACATCATATACTTTGTCACATCATTGTCCGTCGCCCACTCCATAAAATCATCTATATCTGCCGATGAAAATGTCTTTAATGTTACTTGTTGACCTTGTTGTTTATAGTTAGTCATAGAAATATATTGGGTTGGTTCAACTTTAGGATTCATAAACATATTCTTTCTCCGCGTTTTTTTGCATAATTATCCACCCTAGGTAAAAACAAAAAGTCAAACTTGCAAGGCCGCCATAAAGCTTATATACTTCACTTGTTTCCCATTCATTAGCAAATAACCAATGTAGTATAATCAAAGAAATAATCATTCCCATTCTAGAGTAGAATGAAACATACTTAGTTATTATCATTCTATTTTCTTGTTTCAACCTATTTTGTATTAGAACGCCTCCTGAAATTTGAACTAAATTAAAAATTCCAAATGAGAACGCAAAAAAGATCAAAGAAAATTCAAAATTATTCATTCTAGCGACTAGACTATAGATTAAGCTTCCTATAAGCGCAGCGCTAACAACAAATAAATTAGAGCGTAAACTAGATAAGTGAGCCATTCTTGAATAACTCCAAGAAATAGTACTCATTGCAAGAGAGTAGCAAATAAAGACAATTGACATGTCCTTCGAGCTTACTGCAAATTTTTCTCCAAATAAAGGCTGCCAATAATGAAATAAGGGTTGCATGAGAAATTGAGTCAAAAAAAGAACTGAAGCCAACGGTAGAATGGGCTTCATTTCTTTGATGTTTGAAATCATAAATTTTGTTGGCTCTTTTTTCTGTGTTTGAATAATTTCAAAACCCCTCAAATGTAATAACGTAAATATTGCAGCTATGAGATAAAAAATCAAAAAACAACCATATGGGATATACTTATTAAAAGCATAAAATAGACCACCTAAAGATCCGCAAATGACAATGAATAAATTTGAAAGTGCATCGCCAAAATGAAAAAATCTTTCTACAAGTCCTTCAACTTTATAATTTTCTAAGACTCTCATCGAATAGGCAGACAAAGCAACTGGCCAAGTAGAAAGGGATAGGGCCAGGAACGTTTCAGAGATTAGAAAGCCAACAAACGAAGTAAATACTAAATATCCCAAAGCACCTATTACACCAAAAGCAACTGATAGCAAAAGAGATTTATATTCCCCTATTCTAGTCAAAAGATATCCCAAAGGAATGTCCAATCCTATAAAAATGATGGCTTGAGTAGTTTTAATCCAAGCATAATCCTCTGTTTGTAGTTCAAAAGAGAGAAAATACAGAACACATATAGCTCCAACAAAAAGATGGCCTCCTTGAAATAGAGCATTCAATAAAATCAGTTTTTTACACTCTAGGGGGAGCGGAACTAGCTTAGTTTTTGAAAAGAACCACATACTGTACAAGAAGGGTTGAGGCTGTAATCCTGTTTCTCAATATGCAGATCATGAGACCAGATTCCAACGCGTGTGTTAAGGGATTGTATTTGACCAAAGTTGCCTAAAAATTTAAGAATGTCGAGTGCAGCAAATGAAGATGCCATCATGTTAATAGGACCTGTTGAAGGAGCTTGGTAGCTACTATTGATGGCTTTGCATTTATCAATTTGACCTTGAGAAAGATCGGTGAAATTGACGAGATGTTGTTTACATTGATAGCAACCCGTTTTTTTCGGAATTACAAGTGGCCCCCATACAGCAATGTCTTCGACATACCCAACATTCATAAAGGGAATATTGTGTTCAACAGCAAAATCATTTATCAAATCCAAGACATTTTCTTAATCACCAGAAATCAAAATGAAATCGGCGTTCTTGAGACATTCGATATTGTGTTTATCTATAAATTCTCTATATTCAGTGATGTCAACCTGGGAGGCCCTATCTTTCAATGCTTGTGCGAGAACTGCTGTTTTATACTTGCCGCAGTCAGATTCCTTAAACATAATTTGGCGACTCAAATTTGACAGTTCAATTCGGTCGTTATCTATAAGGATAAATTTTCCAACTCCAGCTGTGGCGAGTAGGGCACTAACCCCATTTCCTATCCCGCCACATCCAACAATAGCGATTGTTTTATCGGATACGTTTTTCTGAACTTGCTCTATCTCTGCACCTGAGAGAGAGTAAAAAAGAAAAGATCTACTGTGTCTTTCTTCTCTATCATAGGTTCCCTCAGGGATTAAAAATTTTTTTAATAAAATGTTTAAGACTTCTTCAATGACTTTAGGATCATGGCCAGAATTGCTCAAAAAAGCAAATACTTCTTCTTTATGTCGAGGTTTTTTTAGGAAGACAGCAGCATCAAGAACACAATCTTGGATTTTTCTTCTAGTAATAAGTTGTCTAAGAGATCCGAACCCAAAATGAAGCGTGCCATCCAAAAATCCTACTCTGACATAAGGAGCAAGGATAAATTTTTTCATACTAAACCTTAAAAAATACCTTGGGGTCTTTTTAGAACCCCAAGAATTGGTGATTAATTCTTTGAAATTGTATTCATTTTTCTCTCCTTGATTTCAAGAAACTTGTTGTCTATTCCAATAAGAGGCCTTAAAGTTAGCCTTAACCTAGGTAATGTCAAACAAAAATTATAGAAAAGGATCGAATATCAGCATAATGCTCATCAAGATTACCTGGAAGTATTAAAAAAACACTCTAAAACTACTTCAAGATTTCTAAAGTGGTTGGGTAAATAAAAACGATGTCAGCGAGCTGTGTGCCGAGCATCAACAAGTGCTAAAAGCCTCATAGCTCTAAATAAAAGAACGCGCGATCATATTCAAAAAGGATTAAACAAATGTATGCTGATAAACTCGATTTTGACTTATTGAAGAAAAGATACCTCAATAAGGTTAGAGACTATTAAGCTCACCAGCAGAAATTATCGAGCAGGTAGCATGCCATGAACAGGTTTATTTATTTTTATGTAATTACCATACGATCATAAACTGAGCCGCTCTACCTTCAGAGGAAAAACATTAACTTTTTAAAACTTAAATAGCAAAGCCCTTCTATACAGATGCATGAACCATTTATTTTTTTAATAAATTATAAGAAATGTCCAGAAGAATGGGGGGGGGGACGGTTGGACTCGAACCAACGAAGACCGAAGTCGAGAGATTTACAGTCAAATCACTCTCATACACCATCTTAAATCAGAATACAGAGACACAACACAATCAGTGTTTAAAAGACTATTGATTGTGCTAGCTTATTCCATTTTAAGCTAGTTTTTTGCACTCAAGGGTGTAAAATTTGCGTAAATGGTTTAGCTTGTTGGCTCGCTCGCAAGCCTGGCATCTATAGCATCATGCCTCCTCCTCCAATAATTTTTAGGGGATGTTAGTGGATAAAATGGTACATTTGTTGCGCGCTGCGCCAGTTTGATTGAGTAAATTCCACCTTTCCCTCCTCACTTGCCCTTGAGATAATCTACTATATTAAAGTGGCCATTCTCGGCCGCAAGCCTGGCTGGTGTTTTATCTAGCTTATCCCTATGAGTGATTTCAGCTCCGAAAGAAACCAACTTTTTTACCGTTGGTAGATGACCATTTTTTGCCGCCAGATGTAAAGGGGTTCTAAGCCAAGTTTTTTCTTTAGAATTTACTTCTCCCCCCTCCTCTAAGAGGAACTGGACTATGTCTTCATGGCCACATTCAGCTCCCTCATGCAGGGGGGACCACCCTATGTCAACCGCTCGATTTTTAGCCCCAGCTTGGATTAACTTTTTTACAGTATTGAGATGACCATAATGAACTGCATTATGAAGAGGAGTTATCCAACAAAACTGACTTCTATCAGTTTTATCTAAGAAGTCAACGCAACGGGCTTCGCTGTCAATCACAGCACCAGCAGTTAATAATAAATCTATGATTTCAGTATGTCCCATCCCTGCAGCAAGGAATATAGGCGTTAATATATCGGTATCATGTAAACGATAGGATGGTTTAGGATTGGCCCCTGCTTGGAGCAGCATTTGCACTATTTCTATATGCCCATTTCGTGCGGCTAAATGCAAAGGTGCGATTGTGTTGGTGTAAAAACCATCTATCGGGAATCCCTTGTCAATTAACAATTTCGCAATATCTTTCTGACCTGAACAAGCGGCAAAATGTAAAGCATTCATATCATTCTTAATGGACGTCAATGACTCTAAACCCAGAGAAATGGCTATATTAAGACAATGCATATCACCTTTAAAGGCCGCCTTATGTATATTGTTCATGGCTGCGCAATGTTCTAATAAAATATTCATAATTGCTGCGTGCCCTTGCCTCGCAGCCAACTCCAGAGCAGTGTATCCCTTATACTCAATTTCAAGATCAGCCCCGTTATCAATCAAAATTTTTACTGCATCAATATGAGAATTGATGACTGCTTCATGCAGAGGAGTTTTCCACCCTGCTTTAGAATCAACATCAAACCCAGCCTCTAACAATGTGTGTAACATACTCGAGTGCCCATGTCTTGCGGCTAGATGCATTGCTGCCCTATTGCTATAAATATCTCCCCCATGCGCAAGGATGAGAGGAACAAAATCCGCATGTCCTTGACTAGCAGCAAGAGCAAGTGGCGTGATAATGCTATAGTCAATTTGCTGATCCACCGAGGCTCCGTTTTCAAGTAACAACTTTGCTATTTTTAAATGGCCATTCTCTGCTGCAATTTGCAAAGCTGATCTTCCCTCTATATTCTTTGCATTGATGTCAACATAAGGCATCAAAAAAGACAGGACATCGTAATACCCAAGCTTTGCGCTTAGGAACCAATATTGTAAACTATCATCACTCAGATTCCAACCTAGCGACTTTAGCTCTTTCAAATTCTTAAGTATTCCTTCTTTAGATAAATCCCAATCCTCACCGGCATTAATGTGGCTGGTCACTATAGAAAAAGTCAAAATCCATGGCAGCACACGACAAAGCATAAAAATTCCTCTCTAAAAATCTAAGTTTTCCTTTTTTGTCGTTGAAGCCACATCTCTCACAAAGATGGCTTGGAACAGAAACGCACAATCAAGTATATGGGTCACACAGCAGTAAGGTCTTTATTGCAACCAAATTGTAGATAAAGATAGGACCGATTGGACTCGAACCAACACGGACCGAAGTCGAAGAGTTACGGTCAAATCCCCTCTATACACCAATTTAAATTGGAACACAATCAGTGATTTAAAGACTATTGATTGTGCTAGCTTATTCCATTTTACGCTAGTTTTTTGCACTCAAGTGCGTAAAATTTACTTTACGCATGAAATTAATGTAATCTATGAAATTTACTGAAGCCCAAAGAATCTTAAAGCCCATAAAAGTGACTTATCTCAAAGAGGCGTTCACGCACTTGCCATTTTTGGTTCTCTAGCAAGAAATGAGAACAAAAAGGAAGTGATGTTTATATTCTGATTGATTTTGATTCCAAACGGCGTTGTTGCATGAATAACCACCGAGTCACTGAGGAAGTATGAGAGCATTGAGACAGTGTTTTTATATTATTAATCGACGAATGCCTTGTTTCAACAGTTTTACATTAAATTTAATCAATAGCCCCTCTACCTCCACCACTTGTTTTAGATAGGATAAAAGCTGTGCTTCATGAACAGGCAAAAGCTCTGAAACAGCTTTGATTTCAACGATTACTTGCTCTTCAACCACCAAATCCAAGCGGTATCCACCATCTAATTTTATGCCTCGATAAAAAATAGGGATAGCTTTTTTTCTTTCTATCCTTCTTCAGTCCATTTAAGGTAAGTTCATGACACAAACAAACTTCATAATCTGATTCCAATAGCCCTGAGCCAAGTTCTCGATGAACCCGAAAGCTGAGCCAATAATTTTCTCTGTTAAAGTATTCTCGATATGTTTTTCAGTTTTCTGCATTATATCCTCGTACAAGTTTGCTAAAGAAACGTTGCTCTGAAAGCCTCAATGATCTAAACGTTCATTTACATCAAACCAGAAGGTAGTGGCATGTCAAAAGCAAGATATCGCATTCGCAATTGGAAAGACTTGCGCCTGCTACAATTTACTAGACACAAGGAACATAGACAATAATAATCCTTAAAGATGAGGGGTAAGTCTATGAAAAATCAAAGAAAATACGATCGCGAATTTAAACTAAACGCAGTGAAGTTATACCGAGAAAGTGGAAAAAGTCTAGTAAAACTGGCCTCAGACCCAGGAATTCCCATGGCAACGCTAGCCGCATGGGTAAAGCAATTTAAAGAACATGGCAGTGAAAGTTTTCCTGGATCAGGTGCTTTAAAACCAAGTGATGAAGAACTATATCGTCTCCGTAAAGAACTAGCAGAGGTGAAACAAGAGAGAGATACATTTAAAAAAAGTAGTGGCCATCTTCTCAAAACCCAAAGAATGAGGTTTGAGTTCATGAGAAAGTATGAGAAGGAACTTAACGTTGAGAAGATGGCTGAAATATTAGGTGTTTCTCGGTCAGAGTATTACAATTTTTTGAAGAGAGGTGAAAGCTTAAGAGCCAAAGAGAATAGAAGGCTTAAAGCAAAAATTAAAGACATCCATGAAATGAGTCGAGGAATATATGGCAGCCCCAGAATACATGCGGAGATGAAAAATCAAGGAGAAGAATGCTCTCGGAGGAAAGTAGCTAAGCTAATGAGGGAAGAAAAAATACAAGCTAAAATGAGGAAGCGATGGAAAAAGACTACACAGATCAATGAGAAGGCAGAAATAAGCATTAATCACCTCAATCAAAACTTTTTGACGCAAGCTCCAGATGAAGTGTGGGTCTCTGACATAACATATGTAGCTACCGAAGAAGGATGGTTATATGTGGCTATTGTGATGGATTTATTTTCCAGGAAGGTAGTTGGCCTTAGTATGGGGGATAGGTTGCAGACCGATTTGGTAACGAAAGCCTTAAAACAGGCATTGAATCGCCGATCAATACAAAAAGGCTTGTTACACCACTCAGATAAGGGTTGCCAGTATAGGGAATTAACGGAAAGGTACGGGATCAAGCTAAGTATGAGTGGTAAAGGCAATTGTTATGATAATGCAGTTGCAGAAAGCTTTTTCCACACATTGAAGACAGAGCATACTAATTTTTGCAAATATAGGCGTAGATAAGAAGCAAAGAGTAGTATTTTTGAATACATTGAAGTGTTTTATAATCGTAAAAGGCTACATTCAACAAATGGATACCGGTCGCCCGAAGAATTTGAAAGGGTATGGAATGATCAGAAGAATGCAGTTTAAAAGAATTTTTTCCGAAGAGCCAACTCTAATTTTGTATTAGCAGAGAGTCGGCGCATGTCAAGGCCGGGCTTTAGCTCGCCCGCAGGGTTGCCTTGGCATGACTAGCCGATGAGCTACTATAAAAATCCAAGATTTGGATCGAAGGAAAATGAAGTAAAAATTTATGTTCTAAATGTCTAAAAAATGGTTGCAAGATCAACTATAACGAATCCTTGATTCAAAGAGGAAGCATAGCAGTTTGGTTTTCTGAAGATGCTATAATCAAATCTGCCGCCTTGCCCAACTCCTTGGTAAACACATTCAACGTTTATCAAAACGGAAAATAACCGATTTGGTTATCGATTCAACAGGTTTAAAAGTAGTCGGCTCAAGTACGTATGTACCCAGTTATTAGCTCCACTATACATGATGACGTTTATGATAATTGTCCAGACCGCTACTTCCTTACAAAGGACGTCATGAAGTACTTTTGGGATATGTACAGCCAATCCCCAGATGATAAAAAATCTTCTACGCATCACTGGATTGTAGAACAAATCTGATAGACTTCCGCCTGCTATTTTATCACAGCAGAATACGATCCTCTAAGTTTTGACATAAACAAATATGCTTTAAGTTTACAAAAAGCTGGAGTTTCTGCGATAAATAAACCTTTTCCTAAGCTCTTTCATAGATTTATATATCCCTCTCTATAAGGAAGTTAATGAGATTGAGTGGACACGAGAAATTGGTAACTCGCTACATGAACTGAGTATCATTCCTTAATGGGATTTCGAAAAATTCTTTCGTTGCGAATATTTCGAAAATATGACAACTTAAGTATAAGAACCCAATTAGGGAGGTGTTCTTATGACTGCCCAATCTTTTCATTACGCTGAACCAATGATACCGAGCGATAGTGAGGTTGAATTGGCTCGCAATTCTAGCCGTGTCTTAGCTGGCTTAAATCTCAAAAAGACTAAGGCTATTGATATTTCTCTAGAAACAGATAATCATCATCACAGTTCGGTGACTCTACCTCTTTCTGCCTTCAAACTGCTTGTAAATATTTTAACGCAAATGGCTGAGGGTAATGCGGTTACTCTAATTCCCGTACATGCGGAATTGACAACACAAGAGGCTGCTGATTTATTGAATGTGTCTCGTCCCTTCCTAATCCGTCTCTTGGAAGAAAAAAAAATTCCCTTCCGTAAGGTTGGAACACGAAGACGGGTACTATTCCAAGATCTCATGGATTATAAAGGCAAAATCGATGCAGCTCGCCGTAAAACCTTAGATGAATTAGCCAATGAAGCACAAGAATTGGATATGGGATATTAATGGCTCAATTTATCGTCGTTTACGATTCTTGCGTCCTTTATCCTGCTCCTCTTCGAGATCTCCTCATGCGTCTAGCATTAACAGATCTCTACCACGCTAAGTGGACTCAAGAAATTCATAAAGAATGGATGCGCAATCTTCTAAAAAACCGCCCTGATTTGAAGGCAGAGCGCTTAGAGTCTGTTAGAGCTAGGATGGATTTGCATGTGAGAGATGGTCTTATTGAGGGTTACGAAGAGTTAATTGACGGCATCAAGCTTCCCGATCCGAATGATCGTCATGTCTTAGCCGCAGCAATTAAGGCTAATGCTCAGACAATTATAACATATAATCTATCCGATTTTCCTTCAACAGCTCTCTCAAAATATGAAATCGATGCTCAGCATCCCGATGAGTTTTTGCGACACTTATTGGACCTTGCGCCTGCTAAAGTCATAGCAACGGTGCAGGAAACTCGTAAAAGCCTTAAAAATCCCCCGAAGAGTTCAAACGAATATTTAGCCATTTTAGAAAAGCAGTCTCTGCCACAAACATGTGCATATTTGAGGGAATACGAAAGACTTATCTGAACCAATCGGCATATGTGAGGCAATTAGAAGTAGGGAGTCTTGTAGAGCCTGCCTAGATAAAGACGTAAGCTTAGACACTATCCAGCAAATATTGGATGACTCGGCATGAAAAGGCCGATCGCAACTTCTATGTCACGGCCAATATGTCATAAATCTAGCTACTCGTGCTAGGGAGATCTTTGAGAGTTCTGAGGTGGATGAAAAACGACAATTTTTGAATTTCGTGTTTCAGAATTTAAAATTAGATGGCAAAAACCTATCTATGCATACATGTGAACCATTTAATACTCTAATGGACTATAAGAAGTATCCAAAAGGATGGGGGCGGTTGGACTCGAACCAACGAAGACCGAAGTCGAGAGATTTACAGTCGGTTCCTCTTCCACACACCAGCTTAAACCAGAATACATAGCAGTAACACAATTAACGATTTAAAAGATGACTAATTGTGCTAGCTTATTCCATTTTACGCCAGTTTTTTGCAGTCAAGTGCGGAAAATTTGCGGAAACAATAGAAGAGACTTGACTTAAGCTCATCTTCCACATGAAAATAAGATTAAGGTAATCCTATGAAATTTACTGAAGCCCAAAGAATTCTAAAAGCCCATAAAAGTGACTTATCGCAAAGAGGTGTCCATGCACTTGCCATTTTTGGTTCCTTAGCAAGAAATGAGAACAAAAAAGGAAGTGATGTTGATATTCTGATAGATTTTGATTCTAAGCAGGGACTTTTTGTATTTTTAGATTTGAAGGATTATCTCGAACATCTTCTCAATTGTGAAGTTGATTTAGTGACTAAGAAAGGACTGCACCCGGCACTCAAAAAGAGAATTATTAGTGAAGCCAAGCAAATCTTCTAGAGATTGGTCCTTTCGAATAGCAGATATCTTGAATGCCATTGATAAAATTGAACATTACACACACGGCATGACTCTCGCTCAATTTCGAAAAAATGATCTTGTCATAGACGCCGTCATTAGAAACTTTGAAATCATAGGCGAAGCTAGCAAAAGTATTCCCCAAACCATTCAAGAAAACTATTCAGAAATCCCATGGCGTCAAATGAGTGGCATGAGAAATCTGTTGATTCACGAGTACTTCGGTGTTGATGTAGATACAGTATGGCATACTGCAAAAAAACAGCTGCCAATTCTTAAAGATCAACTAAACAAAATTATTAAATTCTAGTTCTAATAATTCATATAATGAACTGATTCAAGAACCAATAACTAAAGCCTCAATGAATTTTTCAGTTAATACAAGAAATATATTAAAGTTGCTAGAAACAGAAAAATATTATTGAATGAAATACTTTTTTTGAATTAAACAAACTTAATCATCATTGGGATCTATCGTCCTAATTTGTAAGCTTTTAAATTACTTACGCATCGTGGCAAGCTTAATCAATTCAAATGTAGAAAACATTTTTTTCTTTTATCAAATCAATGGATTATTTTAATTCTGCATAAAATAGATATTACAGACTTTTATTTTTTACATCTTTAAAAAATTAATTCTAAAAAAACCGTCTACCATGTATTATTATTTGTTACTTTAACCTGGCAATTATTTATGTTAAAAATCTTAATTACATTTTCAATGTTATTCAATTTTCATCTGATATCAGGCGAACTAAATTGGAAAGTCAAAGATGTCGGTTCAGTGGCTACTTTTGATGAATCTTATGCGCTGGATCTTAATGATCAGGGTCAATTATTAGTTAAAGGCATTCTTAAAGATAAATTTAATCGACAAACAACTATTTATGGAATTGGTTCAGTTAATTCAGGATTAATAATCTTACCTCAATATAATCCAAGTAAATACTCAGATCATGAAGTGTTTTGGTTAAAATTAAATAAATCTGTAGCCATTGGCATTCGTAACATACGTGCTGGTTATGAATTCTTCCCTGAGTTAATCACGTGGAATGCTCACCAAGGAATAAAAACGTACAATTTTCCCCCCAATATTAAGACACCATATTATTTGGTATCGGGGCATAGTAGTGATCCACTAACAATTGCACAATGCTATAATAGTAAGTATATTGCCTTAACCTGTGAAGACAAAATTTTCGTTTTAAAAAATGAAGATTTAATCGACACTTCAGTACAACTAAATTCTAAGGTAAAAGAACTTGGCATTCATTTTAATGATATAAAATGGAAAGCAAT
Organism: Parachlamydiaceae bacterium HS-T3; assembly: GCA_000829755.1. Lineage (GTDB taxonomy): Bacteria > Chlamydiota > Chlamydiia > Chlamydiales > Parachlamydiaceae > HS-T3. The sequence goes on along the minus strand of BBPT01000001.1, from coordinate 247,419 downwards.
AGCAATAAATGATAACGGTCAAATTTATGGGAAATTTGATGTATATGAAAAACACCCACAGAAAGATAAATCTATTCTTATAGGAGAAAAATATTTTTTAACTGATTGTGAAAGGCTAATTCTAATCGATGTACCAGAAAAAGTGATCATGGAGTCGCGAGATAGATTGTGTCACCTTAATAACAAAAATGAAATTTTGTTTTTATGGTATGAACCTACTGGGGGGAAAAGATCTTGGATTTGGAACGAATCCTTAGGTTTTCGAGAATTAACATTATTCAATTCCCAAGGTGGTTGCAAAGGATTTGCTATAGCTAAACTAGACGATGATACATTAATTTTTGCAATTTCAAACCCACATGATTATGATTTTATTTTTGTTAAAAATGATGAAGAAAACCTGATAAATATTTTTCAATCTTATCACACTGATAATATTGATGTGACACAGTACCCCACCTTGCATTCTTACGGATTAAAATTGGACTTATGTCTTTTAAATAATAAAAAACAAACTGTTTTTTTAGGAAAGTATTTTGACGAAATACACCCCTTCCTACTAAATCTAGAATAGAATTCTACTTAAAGTTAGTAAACTCTTTGGACAGACAAACCATTCTTGATCCATTGTAATAAATTAACTTGATATTTGCTGTGGGAATCGCCGGGACTTTTGCCAATGCTTGCAGGCCAAGGACGTAAATTTTGATAAAGTGACATCCAAAACACGTATTCCTTTCTTCCTGATTCATCGTAGTCTAGTGCGAGCAAAATTAAAGATGCCTTTTTAATATTTCATGAGTGTGCTTATCAGGTCTTTTGCTAACACCTCCTAATGCTAGAGAACAACAAATATCTGAAGCGAACTGTTGAATTAAAATAGCATCTATTTCAGCTTCAACAATAACGATTGGCTTATTTATATCACCATAAATGCTTGGACGCTGCAAGCCGCCTGAGATTTCAACGTATTTAGGAAGTTTATCTTCAGCATGCCAATCTGTTCTTCTAACTTTAAGTTTTGCGATTTCTTTCCCATCAAAAGTAGGAATGACAACACCTTTCGGCAACCAATGCAATTTAACTTTCCCATTTTCTCTATACTCTACTGGCAGCCCCCAATTAGTTCGATTGTCAAAAATGTTTCCTCCATTCCATCCAAAGCGAAATCTTTGAATACTATCTAAACAAAATCCTCTAGAGTGCAGGAATTCTAAAGCAAATGGGTTATTTAAAAGGTTCTTTTGACACGTATTGACAAAAGTATTAGCACAAATTTTCCATTGCTCACTTATTGTATGAGTATCTTTAGGCAAAAAATTTTTCTGTTTAAAAGGGTAGACTATAGCCGGCGAATTTGATTGTTTTAATGGCACATTAAGCTTCTTGCAAGCATCTTTATAATTTAAACCTAAGAAGTCTCTGCAAAATTGAATAGCATCACCGTGGCATTTACAAATCCTACACCAATATTGGCCATGGGTACCTGAGTTAGGCCAAATGCAGAATCGATCAAAGCCATCCTTACATTTAGGGCAAGCAGATTTGTATTCTCCCCCTTTTGTTGAAGAAGCTTTCCTTGGTCTTAATTGAAGTTCATCAGCTAAATCTAAAATATTCAAGATAACTCATATGATTGTGACAAGTGAGACAACTGTGACTTAGAGGGAAAAGTTGTCTCATTTGAATTTATGTTAAATGTGACGTTTGTGACAGAATACTCAAATCCTTCATATGGATTAGCTCTTTTGCCTTTTTTATTAGATGTTGAATTTCGCGCCTTTCTTGGATACGCTCTTTTGAGCGCAAACCATGTTTCCATGAAGCCATCTTTTGTCGAAACTTTCCTTCTTTTGTCTTTGGCCCAACATTATGAATTGGTGTTTTACCACCATGGATATAACAAACCTTCCTGCCACTTACGCAATGATTCCTACACCCTCTTTGATTTTGTTTTGACCAAGCAGAGCAAATATACGGATTGCTTAAAGATTCCATGAGGTTACCTTGTCAATTTTATTTGTTTGACTCCCCCGTTGCCATTATCATATTCCCTACAATGGCTTTACCCCCGTCATTCACATTGACATGTTGTACTACAATTCTTTGCTCACCCTTTTGACGATACCGATTTAATGTTTCGAGGGTTTTATTATGTAAATCTAATAGCCTTGTAGCAGTTTTCATTAGAATTTTATGCCAATGATCCTTCGCCATTGTACCATCATCAAAAAGTACACTTCTTGCCCTTTCCAAAAAATCTAATCCTTGGGCGTGCAATACTGCAGCTTGTGTGCATATTCGTGCTTCATACGCATCTTTGGGTTTAGCATCCGCTAGACTTTGAAAAACAAGATTATATTTTGAAGCATCATCCATTGAAGATGGCAACGCTTTAATTGCAGAAAAAATTATATTGGATGCTAACTGCCTATTTGGAGTTCCAACAAGCGTTTGAATTAGATCATCATCTTGTGAAGTTTCCTTTGAACATAGCTGTTGTTTCCCTTCTTTTTCTTCAAGAAAGATTTCAATAGGGCATTTGCGACAGGCGTTTGCTTCAGCAACTAATTGATTGTGCTCGTTTGCATTAATGTTTAAGCAGATTTTGTTATTCATTTTTTTCACCTACACTTCACTTGTTAAAACTTTGGGAGAAAAATGATAGCATCGAGAAGGCTTACTATTCTTCCACATACGCTCAGCTCGTGTTGCATTGCCACTGATTTCAGGAATAAGCCATCCTTTTTGAATGCAAGCTTTGGCTACAAAAGAATAATCTAATCCTTTGCAAATTTCATTTTTAAAAGATTGAGTAAACACATAAAACTCAACGCCCTCTTCAGTATATTTTCTGCTCCCTGCTCGGTTAGTAGTTTTGGCAAATCCTTCATCTTCCCAGGGGCTAAAAGCGCTATCTCCATTTTTCTCAAAAAATGCTCTTACCTGGTTAAGGGCTAGCTGACTTTCTTGGGGACCAGTACACCCTCGAGTTTCCAACCAATGATTAAAGCAATTTATAGCAGCCATCTCAGCTTGTCCAATTTGCCAGCCTGTAATTCCCATACGTGTTGCAAGCTCGCCCGCAGCAGCTATGATTGAAAAACGTTTGCAAACACGTGAGATCTGTCCGGATACATTCTTGGGCTCAATTCTCATTTGAATTTTTTTTGCGATATCTTTTATTTCTTTAAGATTGTCTTCAAAGTTGAAGATTAGATCTTTTAAAAACTTTCGTATGGCAAGACCATAATTTTCTTTCGCTAATAAACTAAGATAGTCAGATAGTTCAGAGGCAGTTTCAAAGCCATGAAGTTCTTCAAAAATACCATATTTTCCTTTATCCGCAGGAATATCGAGTATTCTAACCTCCTGGCCAGCTCGCACATGCTTTCCACCTTGCTGTATATGAGTTGAAAGGCTTATTTCTCCTGTTGATAAAAAATACAGCTGCCAGGAGCTTTTCTTCCGAGCATTTCCATATTTTTCACTACGAATTTTTCCACTGCCATTTGCAAGCATGTACGCTACCTCTCCAATTTCACTAGCATGCATTTGCTCAATTTCATCTAAACACAGTAATGAGTCATTATAGGCTGCTGAAATAGCTTCAAGTCCATTTGATGTGCTTCGCCATCTTTGCAAGAAATCAGAACTTCCCCAAATGGAAGCCGCGACTCTCAACAAAGTAGTTTTTCCTATTGAGCTTGGCCCCCTAAAATGAAAGCCCCCATTTTCTTCACCTAATAACCGCAAAAGCGGAGAAGCAAAAGCAATTGATATTGCGAGAATCAGAAGGTTATTTCCAGTGCATAAATAGGCTAATTCTTGCCACTTCTTAAAGCTGCCTTCTTGCTTATAGCCATACCGATCGCAAGAGGTACTTTGAAAAAATATTCTTTCATTATTAGTCATGCCTAAAGTTTCATCAGGAAGTACAAAACATTTACCGCACCATCCGGTTTGCAAAACGCATCGAGCTCTTAACGTTGGCTGAGAACACTGAATATACTCATTAAGCAATGCTTTAACCTTGCTACCATAAGAAATTAATAACCCTTTTCTTAGGAGCTCATCCCTATATTCAGCGCCATCTCGAGCCATCATGGACATAGGCATTACCCATTCATGTAGATTTCCATCTAAATCATAAAATTCAAGTAAGCGTCCCCAATTATCGTTGTGTTGATCTCGAACATATGCAGTCACTGACAAACGGCTACAAATCCAAATGTCTATCGCAGATTCCTGACTTTTCTTTGAAGGGGCTTGATACCAAACCCCTTCTTCATCCAACCGAAATCCTGTTGGCAAGCAATGCCTTTTGAACTCCTCTGAGATTTCTTTTGCGCGAATTCTAGCTAAATCGTCAAAATTTTCCTGTTCAAGGGAATCGTTGTTTGTTAAAATAACACTCATAGTTAAATGTTCCTTTTAGAGGAGGCCTGCCTTCCACGCAGGCTTTTCCCCAAATCAATAAAATCTTTAAAATTTAAATTGTTTAATCCGTAGCTATAGCAAACTACTTCGTATCTTGACCTAGATTCATCAAGATTTTCAAAATTGACTTCCTTGGCAGTTTTAAAGCTGTCATATAGATATGAGATCTCATGCATATTCTCCAATAATTGATGCCGCCATAAGCTATCTTTTGCCTGCATGGCTTCCCTCCTGCATGCTTCGAACAGCTTCCCAGAATTGTTGTTCTGCTATTAACACTCTTCTCCCAACTCTAATGAAAGCATTCTGAAAATTATTTTTACCCCATGCAGCATCTAGAATAATTGCTCTTAAAGCACTTTCTGATGGCCACGCTCCTCTATGCTTATCGCAAAACTGACGCACTGTTAACAAACAGTTTTCTACTGGCATTGAATCCTCCATAATTGATTTTTTGTTCTTTTACGCTCAATTATGGTGGCCTAAGATTTTTTTAAAAAATTGTTATCTAAGAAAGCTAATTTACTAAGGTATCCACTAGAAAAAACCGTAACCTTACTGGGCTAGTTTTGCCTTTTGACAAGGTTTTTTACGTGGTGCTCCTCCTTTTCTAGTAATCCCTTTTGATTTCAAAATGGCCCTATAATGCTCTGATACATAGGAATTAGTGAGAAATTTAATACTACTATCATTCTTCCTTAAGGCAATTTCTTTAAGGTGATTTGTCATCTCTTCATTCGATTTTAAGTTTTTGGCATCGATGTCGCCAAAACCTTCTAAATACTCCTTGATAGCTACTTTAATGAATTTATCCGCATTTAATTTATTTGCTTTTTCATCACTGACATTCTTTCTCAAATTTATTACCAGAATTTCAATCATATTAAGAAAACTCTCAGCTAAGTTATTAATTTCTGCAGGCTTTAGGGGATGGTTATCAGGATTAATTGATAAGAACTGCTTAAAAAAATGTTGCATAGCAGTTTTAACAGCAGTTAATTCATATTTTTGCCATGAAGTGGGAATTCTTGTTGTAGGTAAGTGATTAGCATAATATTCAAATTCACTAAGCAGCTTTAAAAAATGATATAATGTTATTGGATCAGTATCTCTCGAAATTTTCCAGTTTCTAATAGCATTAGGAGCAAAGCCAGAAAAATTTTTTTGTACAAAGTCAGGTAAAATTAATCCTACTAGTCTAAATTGTTCAAAAGAAAGATAGCTTTGCTTATTCCCACAAACTTCAGCTTTAAAGTGAGTAAACCCATAGCCTGTTTTCTCTGAAATCTCCCATAGATTCAGCTTATTAATTTGTTCAACTGGCAATTCAGGTAAAATGAAGGAAAGAGGCATTTTGCTTTTAAAACTTTTAATCTCTGCCCACCCTGAATAAAGATCAATTTCCCCAAATTCAACTAATACTTCTACAAGGCCCTCCAATATACATAAAGCTCTACCGACTACACCCATTAGAGGATAATTTTTATTAGAAAATAACTGCGTTAATTTTAATTGATACTGTTCACATAAGTCTTTACTAGTGTTAAATTTCTCGTTCAATGTTGAAAAATTTATTAGGTTCTCTGCTATTTCAAAAATTAATTCAACATTAGGATGCTTGATCCATTTCGATTTTTTTAATAATGCTAGTTTGTCCCTAATCCAATGAACACTTTTTTCAACATTTGCGTGCTCAAGTGTGTCTCGGATTTTGATGCCATTCTCTAATCTTTCCAGAACAATCCCATAATCTTTGTCGCTTGAAAGTACCTTCAACAATTCTTTCATATGGATAAACTTCGCTTCAGGCAATTCTGCTTTATTCAGTAAGACTTGTTGCTTATGTATAAGTTGAACTAATGATTCATTCGACATCTTCTACCTCTACTAACAATTGATTATTTGATTTTACTAATATTGTTCTGATATGTTGTTGGCTGTAATGAGCATATCTTCTAGTCATATGAGGTGACCTATGGCCTAAAATAGCCATAAGCTCCCCTTGAGTAGCACCGTTCATAGCGAGATATGAAGCTGCTGTGTGACGAAGGTCATGCCAGCGAAAATTTTCTATGCCTGCTTTTTTAAGAGCGGTTTCAAAAGCTTTGCGTACTGAAGCCAAGCCAGATTTATTGTTTCTTCTATCAGATCGAAAAATGTATCCTTTTGAATTCTCTTGCCATGTAGGAGCCATTTTAAATAGTGAGATAGCAGCTTGAGTAAGAGGAATTACTCTCCTATCTCCATTTTTTGTTTCTCTAAGTGTGATGAAGTCTAACTTGAAATCAATATCCTCCCATTTAAGAGTAATTAACTCACCAAATCGCATCGCTGTAAGAATAGATAGAGCAACGAGAGGGTAAAGAAAGGGATTAACAGATTCTCTGCAAGCCTGAAGAAGATTTTCTTTTTCTTCTTCACTTAGAAAACGTTCTCTAGCTGGCGCTTCCTGAGGCTTTGAAACTTTTTGCATTGGAGATGAATCCAACCATCCCCACTCCTGCACTGCTACAGATAGAGCTTTTGACATGGCAGCCAAGTAACGATTGACAGTTGAGGGACTTCGTAGATTATGTCTGTTAGTACTTTCAGCTAATAGACAATCTCTTGATTCTGCCAATATGCTTGGAGTAACATCTGAAAGCAACAAGTGACCCAGCTTCTCTTTCCACCAATTCAAGTACAGTGATTGCTTAGCTTTTCTTTTTGGAAATTTCACTAACCATTGTGAGATAAATCTATCAATTAGCTCCCCTAATGAATGCTTTTTGGCTTCAGCATATTTAAAATGACGGCCATCTCTTATCGCAGATTCAGTATCCTGAATCCATTTCTTTGCGGCTGTTCTTGTACGAAATGTGTCTCTTTGAGGTGAATGGCCTCTCAATCGTACTTCTGCATTATAAGAAATACTGCCATCGGATTTTTTATATTCGCGAATAGTTCCCATAAAAATTCCTTGAATTAGAAAAATTTTTTAAATGAGGTTTATACTGTAGATTAAATGACAATAAAGTGGAACAAGAGATAAGTAATCCCTTGACTTTACGAACAAAAATGACCTTAAGGTAAAATCTAAAGGCATTCGTCAGGCAATAACAATGTGATTTTACGCAAAATTTACGCAGTTGAAAAAGAAAAGGGCTGATTTTTGGCACAGCTGACACAAAAGAAAACAAATGAAGCGTGACAGAAATATTCGAATGTGTCACACCCGTCTCAGTTGTCACCGCAAAAAATAACAGATTAAAGAAAAAAAGAAGTAAAAAGACTGATTGCGCTTCGTTGCTGTACTCAAGTGCGTAAATTTTGCGGAAATGGAAAAACTTTAATGGTAGTTGCTTTGAACGAAAATTACGCTGAAGATAAAGTTTGGGGGCGGTTGGACTCGAACCAACGAAGACCGAAGTCGAGAGATTTACAGTCTCTTGCCATTGCCACTAGGCGACACCCCCAAGAATGGTGCTGGCAGTAGGACTTGAACCCACAACCTATCGCTTACAAGGCGAGTGCTCTACCGTTGAGCTATGCCAGCATGAGGACTTACCGCACTAGTATCAGTGGGTAAGCGTTGTTTATAGCAAAATGAGGAATTTTACATCAAGTGCTTTTCTCAAGGTTCTCATTTTCTTGCAATAATTCTGGTGGTAATGGGGGTAGCTCAGACTGTTCTGCAGCTTCGATATACTTGCCAAATGTCCGAGACATCAAGTCAATTTGCTTAGGCTGTGACAACAGCTTAGCTTTAAACGGAAGTGGCTTTTGAGCCGGTGTTTTGCCATAACAACAATGTTTATACTTTTTTCCTGATCCACAAGGGCAAGGATCATTACGCCCAACTTTTTGATTCATTTTTAAGCCTCTTATCAATCAATTGACTTCGCAATTACAAAGGGAGTATTATATTCCTACAATCGAATTTTAACAAATTAAATCATGGAAATTCCTCTTGCTCAACCGCCCTGGACAGGGCTCGGAAAAAGACTTGAAAGTACCTTTCGAAAAGCCATTTTTGACTTCAAACTGCTTGAAGGAGTTCAAAAAATAGCTGTAGCTTTAAGCGGTGGAAAAGATAGCTTGGCCCTACTCTTTTTACTGAAAGCGATCTCTGGAAAAGGCTTTCAGCATTTGGACATCACAGCAATTCATGTGGACGGTGAGTTTTCTTGCGGTGCTGGTGTGAATATTTCCTTTCTAAGAGATATTTGTGAAAAACTTGAAGTGAATTTAATCACAAGACAATCCACTCAAAAATTAGAAACTCTCGCCTGCTATAGCTGTTCCAGGGAACGTCGAAGCTTAATTTTTGACGCTGCCAAAAGTGTGAATGCGCATACAATCGCTTTTGGCCATCACAAAGACGATAGTGCTCAAACGTTGCTGATGAACCTCTTAAATAAAGGCGAGTTCGAAGGAAATCTGCCTAAAATAAAAATGCATCATTACGACGTGACGATTATTCGTCCCCTCATTTATATTTCTGAAAATGATATTAAAGAATTTGCTAAACAATATGGTTTTGCACGTATCACCTGCCGTTGCCCCGTTGGTCAAAACTCAATGAGAAGGCAGGTAGATAAACTCCTAAATGAGATAGAAATCCTGTATCCTAATGCGCGAGAAAATATCGCTCAAGCAGGGCTCACTTATGGTTCTCAAAAAGCTGCTAAACTACCTAAATCGCGAGAAAATTAATGAACGATCTGCCAAGTCAACATGAAAGCCGTGTTACCATTCAAGGAATCGAAATTGCCCTTGGTTTTCCCGATGAGTTCCAGTTTGAATGGATTGGGCAACATGATGTTCTCGACCAATTATTAGCCGCCTGGTTAGTCATTGATCCCAACGATATCCCCTTAAATCCACGTCTTATAGGTAAGCCTGGTGTGGGAAAAACGACTTTGGCTTATGCAGCAGCTAAAAAAATCAATAAACCAGTCTACATTTACCAATGTACGATGGACACAAGACCTGAGGATCTTCTCATCTCCCCTGTTGTCGATAAAAATGGAGGCATCAGGTATGTCGCATCTTCCTTAGTCACAGCAATGATCAAAGGGGGTGTCTGCATTCTTGATGAGGCAAATCGTATGAGTGAAAAATCTTGGGCCTCTCTAGCTGCTCTACTCGATTCTCGTCGCTATATCGAATCCATTGTCGCCGGATTAAAAGTGATGGCTCATCCAGACTTTCGCATCTGCGTCACCATGAACGATGATGCCTCTACCTTTGAAATTCCAGAGTATATCCATAGTCGACTACAACCCCAGATTTACCTAGATTTTCCTGAGGCTGAAGAGGAAAAAAGGATTTTGAAAGAAAACCTTCCCTTTGCTGATGATTATATTATTGATTATGTGATTAGCTTTTTACAGCGTGCCCACAGCAATAATGAAAATTACACTGTGCGAGACGGCATCAATATCACAAGATACGCAGCAAAACGCATTGCTAGCCTTAAAAGTGGCAGAGATAATATTGATAATCTTTTGCGGGAGTCCATCTTAATGACTCTTGGAGATGAAGCTCTCAACTATATTTTATGAACGAGATTTTCACGCTTCAAAAGGATAATCTTTTTGTCGTTCCTGTTATTCACTACAATATGGAAACGGCTGCTGAAGTTTGCCGTGCTTTTAAAGCAATCAACCCCTCATGTGTGGCTGTTGAACTGGCTGAAACAATGGAACTTCAACTGCTCCATGCAGCCTCACGGTTACCTGATCTTAGTGTGATTGTAGCTGAAAAACGAAATCATGAATCCTTATACTATTTAGCTGAGCCCTGCGATGCTAGTTTTGAAGGGTTGAGGCTAGCAATAGAAAATCAGATCCCTGCACATTGTATTGATTTAGACGTTGATTATTATCCAGATTTAAATGTTACGCTGCCCGACCCGTACGCTATTTTTAAAATAGGTTTAAAAGAATACTATCTTCATTACTCTAAAAGCATTCAAAAGCAAAGAGAACAACGAGCAATCGTTGATCGTAACAGAGAGCTCTTTATGGCTAAAAAGCTAAAGGAGCTTTGCTTGCGTTACGATCGGGTACTTTTTATAGGGGGCATGTTCCATATTGAAAGTATTTTGCAATACATGGAACAAAATGCTTTTCCAAAGCTAACTCACGCACGTCGGGATGAGGTTTTAGTTGCATCCTTAACTGAAACAGCATCAAGAGAGATCATGCAAGAATACGGCTGGATTTCTCAGCACTACGAAACAGCACGAAAAGAGTTCTTAAGTTCGTCGGAAAAACATTTCGCTCTAGATCGACAAAAACTGATCTACCAGCTACTCAAAGCGGCTGCCCATGAATACAAGAAGACAACAGGAAATAATTTTTTAAGCTATCATCTTAAAAACACATTAAAGTTTGCTAGAAATTACGCTGCTGTCACATCAAGACTTTTACCTGATTTTTTTCAATTGCTTAGTTCCGCCAAAGGTTGCGTTGATCATAATTATGCTTATGAGGTCTGGAAGCTTGCCACGGCCTACCCTTTTTTAAAAAATGCCGAAGGGCTGGAAGAATTACCTTTAACCATTGAGGAAATCTTTGGTGGCAGTAAAAAAATTCAATTTCATCTCAAGCAGCCAAGCCGAAAGCAGATGCTGGAAAGCTTTCGAAAAAGAGACAGGTCTACCATTAGACTCTATCCCCCTGGTCCCTTTACCATCTGTTCCCACCCACCAGAGGATTTGATTATTGAACAGTTTGGGGATTTTCTGAAAAAGAAGGGAACTCAGCTTTTAGTAGAGGAAGCAGCAAGAACTGCTCCTTTTAGTTCCAGCATCGAAGATGGCATTGACACAAGGGAAACCATTCGCCATTGGTCTGAAAAAAAGTTATATGTCAAAGTACAGGGTAAGCCACCAGGAGGAGTAGGATCAGTAGTCGTGATTTTCGATGAAGATGCACCTAAGGAAGGTGAGCTCTACCAGGAAAAGTTTCCTTGGTACACGACATGGATAGGAGAACATAACCAAGAATCCGACATGGCCTTCTATGCAACTTCTATGTTAGATAAAGTAGTGGGTCCTGGGATTAGCCGATGTGAATATGGAGGATTTATGATGTCTTACCCCCCGCATCGGTTAAGGGATGTTTGGACTGATTCCGATTATGCTGGTTGCGCCAATAAAGCAGAGCTATTATTAGTCGCTGCGATTGACTATGCTTTAAAACCACTTGTTGTTTATGTTGCCAGCAAGCCTCCTAGAAGTTTTCTCAAAAGCTTTGCCAGTCGGTATGGCAAAAAAATTGTCTATATTCCCATCGGGCAATTATCCCCTGTCACTTTAAACCGCTTACGAGTTTTTCATGTTCTCGACGGAAAAGATCGAAGGGATATTGCTGGTGAGTACATCTTCTAATCGATTAAAACAAGCCTCTCGCTAATCCCGCTTGTTTCAAAAATTCCTCGACTGCTTCAGCGGCTTTATGGATAATGTTTCCTCCATGTCCTATTGCAGCCTTTATAGAAAAGCTATCTTGGCGTACCCCCTGATGCTGTTCAATATGAGATCTAGGAATCATTTTATCTTTTTCGCCATGACCAATAGCCACCTTTCCTTCCACCTCAGGTAAATTAGCAGAGTTATTAAAGTTGGCAATTCTAGGCCCAATAAGCTTGATCAAAGGTTTCATTAACGGAAATTTATCTTGGGAAACTCGGGTAAAGGATGTAAATGAACGATCTAAAAAGAGGTGAACACCTTTTCTTCTAGCCGCTAAGTCGCTAGCAATTCCTCCACCTAGAGAATGTCCATGTACAAGGATATCTCCATTTTCTATTTTTTTCTCTTCTGCCAAATATTGATAACAAGTCTCTGCTGCAAGCTTAGTATTATGATCCGTTGGAGTACCTTTGCTTTTTCCAACACCTGGGTAATCGAACAGCATGACATCGATCCCACGCATGAGATAGGATACGGCTACACTTTTATAAGCTGGAAAACTCATATCACGTCCTGGACAGATTAAAGCTACAGGCCGTGAGTTGCTAGAGGTAGATTGGTCCCCTTCCTTTAACATTCCAGTGGTTAATATCATCTGTTGTTGATCATCTAATTCCAACCCCAATTTTTTTGCCCATTCAACACTTTCGTCGTTTGTTATTGAGAGATAACTTTCTTCGGCATCATCTTGTTTAACTTCGAAATAATTATTTAGTTTCTCTTTAAAGGAATCTGCATTGAGATACATGGCATCGAGGGTTATTTTATTAGGGGACTTTAACTTTAACGGCTCCCCTCCAATATCTAATAAAACACTTCTCGCGCGATTTAGTCTGGTTTTATTCAGGTGAATAAAGCTGAAAATAGAAGCTGCAGGAAAGACGAATAGTTTAAAAGGACGAGTAATCGTCTCTAAGAAAAGATTTTTTAATCGACTTCTTCTTAGAATTTGTTGATGGCTATGACCATATGTATATTCAGCTTTGAAATTAATATTAACCTTCATAAATACTCTCTTATTTTATTAAATAAAGCACAAGTATTATACTAATAATAAAGGTTTAATTTCAATTTAATTTAAATTTGCTTTAATTCTTATATTATCTATAATTTCCTGTCCCCCATCAAATCGACAGATACGCAATATTTCTAAACGCAGTTTATCGCTTAGTTCATGATCTTGATTTGTTAGTTCTAAGGATAATTCATTAGGATGGGCTTTGTAATACTTTTCAACAGCGGTCATTAATTCTGCGATATCCTTATAGCAGCCAATGAGTGTTGATTCTGCATCAATCAATTGATCTCTATTTTGAATTTTTTGAAGCTCTACTATTAAACGCCTCGTTTTCTGCTTGCCTAACTCTTTGTAATCTTCAGGACAAGAAGGGCCGCATGACGTCAACAGAATTTGAAGGAAAAAAAATAATATCCACATCTTAAAAAAGGGGTAAAAACCTGAATTACTACCAAAAGCTCGTGTAAGGCTTATTCAAATGAGCCTTAAACGAGTGAATCTTTACATAAAAATGTAAGCAAGTATCGAACAAAATACTTTCACTAAAAAAGCCTTGTTCTGTGCATGCTCTGAAGTATCGCGGAAACAAAATTTGATATACAGCTAAATGCTGTTTCAATATCTGCCTATGTCTGCTTATTTCCTTTTCTTCTTTACTAGAACGAATGCGATTTCTAGGCAAAGTTTTGGTAGCAATTCAGGTTAAAAGAGTAATTTTATCAAAAATAAGAAAAATGCTTGAGAAAAAATGCATTTAAATGTAAAGTTATGCCTTCCTTAGCATATAAGGTAACATCTGTTAAAAGATATATTAAGGGCGTATAGCTCAGTTGGTAGAGCTCCTGTCTTACACACAGGCGGTCATAGGTTCGAGTCCTGTTGCGCCCAATTTCTCATTGAGAGAATAAGCAATCCATGTTAAGCTTTGGAATAACTCAGTATTGAGTAATTTAGTGAATCAAAGCTATGTTTTGCGGGAGTAGTTCAATTGGTTAGAGCACCGGCCTGTCACGTCGGAAGTTGCGGGTTCAAGCCCCGTCTCCCGCGAATTTTTCGCACATTAAAAGACTCTAGCCACCCCAATTTCCGCATGACTTAAAAGCTTACCTTTGATCAACTCGCTAGAGCTTAACGCGTAAATGATCAGTATTGTGAGCTAATAGGGAAACATGCATCTTTCACAGCAACCAACCAAATCTATCTTACATCAATTTATTCTTTATTTCTGGATGGCCATAGGTGGGTTTTTAGCTGCGTTTGCTATTGATGTTTTTTTAATCCCAAACCGCCTAATTGACGGTGGTATTGTCGGCGTTGCTATGATTTTTGGTAGCATTTTTGGAAAAAAATTCATCCCCTATCTTCTAACGCTTTTCAATTTGCCCTTTATTTATCTCGCCTATCGCTATATCGGCAAAGTTTTTGTCGCTCACATGTTGTTTGCCGTCCTCTTTTTCTCCGCTTCGCTGGTGATCATAGGACAATTTCCCTGGGAGTTCACAGGTGACGCTCTTGAGGTGGTTGTGATTGGAGGAGCCATCTTAGGAATTGGCCTTGGACTCATTATTCGCTATGGAGGATGTTTAGATGGCACAGAAATTTTAGGAATTATTCTCAATCGCAAGACTGGTTTTACAGTTGGCCAAGTCGTCTTAGTCTGCAATATTTTTATTTTTGGAGCCGCAGGCTTTGTGTTTAAAGATTGGCATCCTGCTTTACTATCTTTGATTACCTATATTGTCGTCATCAAAATCATGGACACTGTAATCATAGGATTGGATGAGACTAAATCCGTTTTGATCATTTCGGCAAAGTCTAAGCAAATCGCAGACGCGATTATTCATGAATTGGGCCTTGGACTTACGATCATGTACGGTAGAGGCGGTTTTTCTGGTGATGAACGAGAAATTCTTTATGTCATCGCTGAGAGGCTCCAGTTAGCCGACTTAAAAGAGCTGGTAAACAGAGAAGACCCTTCAGCTTTTATGGCTATTGAAAACCTCCATGAAGTTGCCAACGGAAATAAAGGACAGCCAGGCCGCCGAAAAACCCGTATGGAACAAATTATGAGCTCCATTTTTCAGACGAAAAAGTAAAAAAATTGTACCTTTTTTTCTCTTATCCGATTACTTTAGAGCTAGCGCACTATTCTAACTAAACGAGTAAGAGAATGTCTAATTTTTCACCACTTAACGAACAACAATTTAGTACAACAGACTCCTGGAGAGTTTTTCGCATCATTTCTGAATTTGTAGATGGCTTCGAAAACATGACCAAAATCGGCCCTTCCGTTTCCATTTTTGGATCGGCACGATTACTACCCGATTCCCTCTACTATAATCTTGCTATTGAGGTAGGGGAAAAGATAGCGAAAAAAGGTTTTGCCATCATCACTGGGGGTGGGCCAGGAATTATGGAGGCTGCCAATAAAGGAGCCCAAATGGCAAGAGGAGCATCTTGCGGGCTTAGTGTTGACTTGCCTCACGAAACAGCCTCTAACTCTTTTATCGATCCTAAGTTTAATCTTCACTTCCGCTATTTTTTTATTAGAAAGGTGATGTTTATTCGCTATGCGCAAGGATACGTTTTTTTACCGGGTGGATACGGGACGCTTGATGAAATGTTTGAAGCCCTTACATTAATTCAAACTAAAAAAATTCATCCTTTTCCTATCTATTTAATGGGAAAAGAGTATTGGACTGGATTGATGGATTGGATTAATAGCACCTTAATCGAAAGCTGCTGCATCTCTAAAGATGATCTAAAGCTCATTAAGATTACAGACGATCCAGATGAAGTTGCTGAGGGCATAGAAAATCATTTTCAGAGAGATCGAGCCGAAAAAAACTTTTAAGCCCATTGGGAAACACGAACCGCAGACTCTCTCTCTGTTCCCAAAGCTCTCAATGAGATGGTTTCTGTTGGATAAAAGGCACGCCTCGAGAATACCCTCTCCCTTTGCGTAGGGGGTTTCACACAGCAAAGAGCTCCTCCTACGACGCTAATCATCAAAAGAGCACATGGAATGACTCCAAGCCAAACAAGAGCAGACCCTGAAATAATGGCTGCAACTCCGCAGCCAATAGCCGCAGACAAGAAGATGATCTCCAATGCGATTGCTGTGATGGCAACCTGTTTTTTGCATCGTTTAGGTTTTTGAGCAGGTGTGAGAATAGGAATAGCATAGGCTTGGCGATAAGCATCAGGAGCGTAAACCATAGATCCTCAAAAAGAAGGGTGCTTCTGAAGCACCCAATAGTCCTAATAAATACACTTAGCTCTTGAATATGTCAAGGTATTCACGTTAATAAGAATGTTAGGTTTAGATGACGATAAGAAGCCATCATTAACACCAATAATTACTGTATCGTTAATAAGCCAGTGATTAAAAACACCTGCATCTAAGCCAGATAATTTCCATATGGAACCGTCGTCTAGACATATTTCTTGCGTGTAATAATTAATCGCTACAATCCAATGAGTGAATAATCCATTGTATAAAGGACCTAAATAAAGATTTGCTTTGACGGAAGTTCCTGTCGTTTGCTCGGTCAGACAAAACTGATAGCTAGAAAACCAAGAGTGGTTTGGTGTAATGACAACAGAGAGACCAGGTCCACCATTTGCCAGGTAAATTTCTTGCTGTCTTGCCCAATTCATTGCTGTCTTAGCATCTGAAGAAGCCACGAGCCAAACAGAACGGTCATTAAGCTCGATCGTATCTCCCAATGCTGAAATAGCGACGGGGTAGTAAAAGGCTCCAGTATGAGTCGTATAGTTGATCGATACCTTTGGAGTTACAAAATTAGCTGAAACATTAAATGAAGGAGTGTTTGGCGAGGGGGTGTTTGTTTGCTCTTCCTCTAATAAAGCGCCAGTAGATTCCTCAGGATAATTTTCCTCTTCTAAAGCACGCACTTCTTGAATTTTAACCCATTCAGCAAGAACCATGGCTCTTGTCCCTGGTTTGATTCTCTCTAATTCTTGAATCGTGTCAGCATCTGCTGCGTTTATTGAAAAGCAAGAAAGTGAACAACAAAGTAAGCTTAACCAATAGGCGATTTTTCGCATTTTTCCTCCAAAAATTAATTAATCCATTGCTTAACATATTCGCTCGTATCTTTTATCTACAAAGCAGATAGCTTGTCGCAACAACATGTTTTAAGCATTGCTTTAAGCATAACTATAATGCTTAATTATTTTCTTTGGCTAACTTATCGTATATGGCAGTTAAGATTTATTAAAGGAAAAATAAATTTAACAAAAAAAAGGAGCATGGCTCTAACCATGCTCTTTAAGCTTATTGAAGGTCCTCACCGAAAGTACACCCTTCGGATAACATAGAATCAACATAGGTTAAATCAAAGGTGGCCTTATTAAAGATTTCATCTTCCAACATATAAATATGAAAAGGAATCGTTGATTTTACGCCTCCGATATGGAACTCATTTAAAGCCCGCTTCCCAACAGCGATTGCTTCTTTTCGATCCTTACCCTTAACGATCAACTTTCCTATCATAGAATCATAGTTAGGAGGAATCATATAGCCTGAATAGCAGGCGCTATCCACACGAACATGAGGTCCACCCGGCGGCAAATAATACTCCAAACGCCCAGGAGAGGGGGCAAAGTTTTGACTAGGGTCTTCTGCATTGATGCGAAACTGGATAACATGACCATCAAAAACGACTTGTTTTTGCCTAACACTCAGCTTTTCTCCCATGGCAATGCGAATTTGCTCTTTAACCAAGTCTACGCCAGTAAGCTCTTCAGTCACCGTGTGCTCAACTTGTATTCGAGTATTAACTTCCATAAAATAAAAGTTAAAGTCTTTATCAAGCAAAAATTCCACAGTACCAACAGAGTGGTAATTGGCAGCCTTAATAATGTTAACAGCTGCTTGGCCAATCTTTTGGCGTAATCTTTCTGTTAACACTGGACTCGGAGCTTCTTCAATCAGCTTTTGGCGCCTTCTTTGAATGGTGCAATCACGCTCTCCTAAATGAATCACATTTCCATGCTTATCTGCTACAACCTGTACTTCAATATGCCTTGGTGTATGGATCATTTTTTCAAGATAGACATCAGGATTGCCAAAGCTAACCTCTGCTTCTGTACGTGCCGCAGCAAAAAGTTTTGTAAATTCAGATTCATCCGTAGCGATGCGTATTCCTTTTCCTCCCCCACCGGCAACAGCTTTGATAAAAATGGGATAGCCAATCTCTCGAGCTACTTCTAATGCATCATTTAAATCTGAAACAACACCATCTGAGCCCGGAATGACTGGAGCACCCGCTTTTTTGGCTGTCGCTTTCGCCTTAGCCTTATCCCCTAGCAATGTGATCGAGGCTGGGGAAGGACCAATAAAGTTTAATCCACAACTCTCACAAATAGAAGCAAAGTTAGGATTTTCACTTAAAAAGCCATATCCAGGGTGAATGGCATCAGCACCTGTAATTTCACAAGCGGATAGAATATTAGGGATCCGAAGATAGGATTTATGAGAAGGGGGCTCACCGATGCAAATAGCTTCATCGGCATGTAAAACATGTAAAGCTTCAGCATCAGCTTGTGAGTAGATCGCGACCGTTTGTAAACCAAGGTCATGGCAAGCTCTGATGATTCTTACAGCGATTTCCCCTCGATTAGCAATAAGTACTTTTTGCATAAATTATGTAACTCTAAAAAGTTTAGTGCCAAATTCTACAGGATGACCGCTCTCTACTAAAACCTCAGCAATAACCCCTGTCACGTTCGCCTTAATTTCATTCATCACTTTCATCGCTTCGATGATGCAAACCACAGTCCCTTTATCTACTTGATCACCTACTTTAACAAACGAAGGATCTTCTGGTGAAGGAGCTGCGTAAAAGGTTCCAACCATTGGAGAGGTAATGAATACACCCGGTTTTTCCGCCTCCTCTTGAGGAGCGATTGCTTGAGACATGTCCGCTGTCCTAGGTAAAGAGACATTGGGCTGGCGATTTAATCGAACTTGTGTGTGGATGCTACTAGCATCTGTTAAATCTTCTACACCAGAATAGGAAGGGCTGCTATTGGAATCACGCTCAAGCTGAAGTTCATAGTTGCTATTTTTGAGCATCAGCTTTTTTGTACCTGTCCGCTCCATAGCGGCCATTAATTCTTTAATATGTTTTAGCTCCACTATTATACCCTTTGAATGTATTCGTCTGTTTTAGTATCCACTTTTATAATGTCACCAACTTCAATGAAGGGAGGGATTTCCACTTTCGCACCTGTTTCTAAAACCGCGACTTTAACGGTACCTTTCTCCTCTTTCTCGGATTTCTCCATATCTGTTTTTGAAACCATTAATTCTAAAAATTGAGGAAGTTCTACAGCAAATATGGTATCCCCATAAAAAGAGCCTTTTAGCTCAACACCTTCTTTTAAATAATTAACTCTGTCACCGATAATATCGGCAGGGATCAAAATTTGTTCTAAATTGCCAATATCTAAAAAGAGATAGTCTTTCCCCTCTAAATATAAAAACTCAAGCCTTCTCTCAACCATCGATACATCTGTAACGGTTTGGTCTGGCTTAAAGTTTTTCTCAATGATCTCGTTATTTGTTAGATCTCGTAACTTGGTCTTAATAAAAGGAGTACCCTTAGGAACAGTTACCTTTACACACGACTCCACACGATAGAGCTTCTGATTTAAAGAAATCGTCATTCCAGGAGCAATTTGCTTATTAGCTGCCATATTCATCTCACTTAAATAAAATTCAATTACGTAGGCTGTTAATACCTTCAGCCATATTAGGAGTTTTAAATAGATAAGTCCCTGCTACAATCACATTAGCCCCCGCTTCTTTTGCAAGCTTGGCTGTTTCTAGATTGATTCCGCCATCCACTTCAATGTCAAAGGGAGGGAGATCTTGTCCAGGTTTTGCAGTTATACCTCCAGCACGAACATTTAATTGATCGCAAAGATCACGTGTAAATTTTACTTTATCTAATACTTCATGCATAAAGGACTGGCCGCCAAACCCAGGATTTACGGTCATCAGTAATATCATATCGCATTTATCAAGATATTTGGGGATCATTGACTCAGAAGTTTCTGGGGAAAAGGCAAGACCCGCTTTTACATTGCACTTACGAATGTACTTTAACGTTTCCTCTACCTCTTCTGTGGCTTCGAAATGAATCGTAATATTATCAGCACCAGCTTCTACAAACCTTTCAACGTAATCAAATGGATTATAAACCATTAAATGCACATCAAGGAATAAAGAAGTTGAGCGATTAATGGCAGCAACTACTTGAGGGCCCATTGTTAGATTAGGTACAAAATGCCCATCCATAATATCGATATGGAGGTAGTCTGCTCCTGATTGCTCGACACGCTTTGCCTCTTCAGCAAGATGGCCAAAATCGCCAGCTAAGATTGACGCAGCAATTTTTGTATCAGAAAATTTTTTCATAAAAGCTTACTTTGGGGGTTCGCATTCTGCTATTAAGGCAAGCAGGTTTTGTGATGACTAAATAGTTTATATAACATATTATTATCGCTGCCTTAGCTTTTTATTGATACCATAAAATGACTTTTTCCTTAAACCCTCCACCCGGGAGAATGAGTCAGTGAGCCACTCCTTAAAACAAGACTTATCCCTGTCAAGTACTTTTGCCACTGGCTTTGCGATGTTTTCTATGTTTTTTGGAGCAGGGAATGTTGTTTTTCCCCTTACTATTGGCCAATTTGCGAAAGATCAAAACTTATTTGCTATTTTAGGCCTTTTAATTACCGCAGTAGGGGTCCCTTTTTTAGGGCTTCTCTCGATGACTCTTTACAACGGTAATTACAAAAAATATTTCGAGCGCATCGGCCGGACACCCGGCTTCCTGGTCTCTTTTCTAATTATGAGCCTCATTGGCCCTTTAGGGGCTATTCCAAGATGCATTGCTCTTTCCTACTCTACAGCAAAAATTTTCTTACCAGAGCTTTCTCTCCCCTTCTTTAGTTGTATCTCTTGCTTAATTATTTTCTTATTTACTTTTAAGCGCAACCGCATCCTTGATTTACTTGGCTATCTTCTTACCCCTCTTCTTCTGTTATCTTTAGGCGTGATTATTGTAAAAGGATTAAGCAACGCACCTACCTTAACACTGAACTCTACTCCTGCTGTCGAAGTTTTCTTTAAAGGAGTGAAAGAAGGCTATCAGACAATGGACTTACTAGGAGCATTCTTCTTCTCCTCTGTTGTTGTAACTGGATTAACCCAGCACACTGATCCAACTGATCCTACCAATAGCAAGAAAATCATCAAAGCTGCTGGACTTGCAAGTTTTATTGGTGCATCCTTACTTGGCTTCGTCTATATTGGTTTTTCATTTGTAGCAGCCTATCATAGTGAGTCAATCAAGAATATTCAGCAGGATTTGCTCATTGGACAGATTGCTCTTAACATTTTAGGTGCCCACCTTGGATTTATTGCTTGCATCGCCGTTGCGCTAGCTTGCCTAACAACAGCTATAGCACTCGCAACAGTGTCTGCAGAATTTATTCATAAAGACCTAACCTTTAATCGAGTGAGCTATCTTGTTTCTTTAATCATTACTCTTGTTATTTCTTACTACATCTCTACTTTAAACTTTACGGGGATCGTAAGCATGCTTGCCCCGATCCTTCAAATCCTTTATCCTGCTCTGCTAGTTTTAAGCATTTTAAACATTTTTTATAAGATTTACCACATCAAGCCAGTAAAGGTACCCTTTTTTGCTACACTAATCCTAGTCCTGCTTATCTATTTGATTTAAAGGCTAGACTTACTTAAGTTTGGAAGCGAACATCTCTGCCGCGGACTCAAGAGTCTTTTGAAAGAGGATTTGCTTATGGATATCTGTGCAACGATAAATATAACCCATGCACACCGTTTCAGAAGTCTTTATATAGCCCTGAGCTAATTCTGAACTGTTAGAATGAAGCTTATTAATCGCTTTAGAAATATCATCTAAGATGGAGCGGGTATGCGCTACCATCATGACAAAGCAAAAGTCAGGTTCCGTTTTCATTTTCATCGAATAGCAGTGGCCTGCTGGAACCCCAGCATCAAGCCCTTCTAAGAGCATTTCAAAAAGATTTTTAAATGCGTGTGGCTCTAAGACCGTTCTCATAATCACAGGTGCTAATGAATAGAAAAAATTCTCCAGCAAAATTTCGCTATACTTGGCTCCTTTACTAGAGAGTTGGGAACGAACTTCTGTTAATAGCTCATTTTGTTTTGCTATCATTCCTCCGTTAAAGTCTCGAAATTCACCGACTAAACGATTCAACTCATTAACGACAGCTTGGCGGGCGCGGTAAAGATCGATCGAATGATCTCCTCTAAGAAAGCTATCTTTGGGGAATTTGACTCTAAAAACGGTCGCTTCCTTTGGATATTTTTTACGAAGATACCCCACTGTTTTCGTGCGATCGTGAATATATCTAAGAAAAGTATCCCCTGATTTAAAAAGCTCTTGCAAGGGCTTTTTATCTTTTTTAATAAGGCGAGCAAGGATAATGGTAAAAAATAAATTCCGGTCCGTTTGCTCATCGAAAGATATTGAAACCTGGGGAATATCGCGCAGATACTTAATTTGATTGCTCAAAGTTAAAATATTACGCATGATCTCCTCTTCGTTTCTAGGCATAAAAACAGGCAGGGTGAGCCTGGCAACATGGTTTTTTAAATCATGGGGTAACCTTGATTTCAGCAGTGCAATCTCATCTACTGAAAACTCTTTCCCATCGCTCTTCTCAATTTCTACATAAAGGGTAATAATTTGTTCTGATCCCCTTCTGTTAATAAAAAAAGTTTCCTCGATGGCCTCGGCACAAGGAATATAATGTTTAATTGCTTTTAACAAATGCCTCTGGTCAAAGACTTCCTTATCCCGCAGAAAATTGAGCCCTACAGCGACGCTTAAAACAGTCTTTTGCCCTGCTGGAAAAGCAACTTCTGCTTTAAAAATTTTAACAGCGACTTGTCTTTTACCCGGCATCGTTTTAAGGCAAGAAAGTAATTCTTTGCGAAATAGATAATGACTACTGATAATACGGCTAAGATGACGTACATCTCTTTGATGTTTAAAATCATCGTGGCAAATGACTAAGACATGCTGCATTTCTGAAAAAACATCTGTATCAAAAAACTTAGGCAACCTTTTCACAAGCGAGGCTATATAGCGTTGAACCATCGCCGTTTTGTGATCAGGAGCCAACCCTTTTACCTCCAAAATGCGCCTGGCATAGTAAGCTGAAGAGACCCCTAAACGAACATCGCTTTCAATAATAGGAAAATCCCTTAAAATCTTCTCCAACTCTTCACGCTTATCAATCCTTATCCCTACTTCACAAAGGGTATAAGTTTCATTGTCGATCTCCGGCATCCTAAAATCAATTGCATAAACCATCCCCACATCTAATCTCTTCCCAGGGATTAACCAATTCACAATCAGGTTAAAAAAAAAGTCAAATCCATTTGTCCTACATTTTGAAAGACATAGAAAAGAGGCATTGCCAGGAACATCTTCGCAAATGATCGCTCGAACAAGAGGGAGGAGCGCATGAAGTTTTTTTTTCAGATTTTCATGAGCTCGTTCCGAGGTTGTCCTCGCATCAAAAAAATTTTCAGGGATTAATTTTTTCAAGGCACGCCGAATTGCGTCCAAATAGATAGAGTTCTCATCGTTCTTCTCGATAAACAAAGTAGTAATCAGCGGAAACTCACTTCGATCAGACATCATACTCATAAATAGGCTTTTCATTCTTTAAGCATGATTGAGAAGAAATAAGTGTGCTCGTCTTGTATTCTTTATTAAAGGAAAGCACGTGCAATTCTAGAGCATTCTTTTCAGCTAATTGAATTGAACGTGGATGTAGTACCTTGGCCCCCTGGGAAGTGATTTTTAATGCATCTTGATAAGAAAGGTGCGGGTAGTGAAGAGCTTGACTGTTCAATTTTGGGTCAGCTGAAAAAATGCCCGGAACATCTTTATAAAACTCAACTTTTGAGTCAAAAGCAACCCCCAAAGCAACAGCTGTTGTGTCCCCCCCACCACGGCCAAGTGTAGTGATTTCCCCTTTAGTGCTTACACCTTGGAAACCAGCCACAATGACAATTTTTCCTTCATCTAAAGAAGAAATCAATCGACGAGGTCTTACATCCACAATACGAGCTTCTGTATGTTCTTCTGTTGTAATAATTCCTGACTGGCTACCAGTAAAACTCACAGCTTCATGATTTTTTAACTCTAAAGCCATTGCTAACAAAGAAATACTGATTCTTTCTCCCACACTCACAAGCATATCGTACTCGCGTCTAGGAGGAGCGGGATGCACTTTTTTCGCTAAGTCAATAAGCTCATCCGTTGTTTTTCCCATGGCACTTACGACAATAATAATTCGAGGGAAGCTTTGGTGCTTTTCAATCACAATATCTGCGATTTTAGAAAAATGTTCTGGAGTTGCCACAGAAGCGCCCCCAAATTTCATGACAAGTGTCTTCATATTTTCGTTCGAATAAAAATTAATCGTTGCTCTTACCAGACTTAATTTGTCGTTAAAACGATACGATTATCCTTCTATTTTCATAGCAACTTTATTGTAACAGAAGCTATATATCCAAATTAAGATCTTTTCGTCAATCATCTTGAAACAGTATTTATTAACCGATAAATCTAGCATTTCAAAAGATGGGAGTCTTCTCCAAGAAGAAGGAAAAAAATTTAAGAAGGGTAGATCCACCTTATGGATATGACAATATCGCAAACAGAAATCATCTTTCGATTTATTTTAGCTGCAGCCCTGGGAGGCCTCATCGGGATTGAACGTGAGCGAACAAGCTGGTTTGCCGGATTACGGACGCATATGCTCGTCTGTGTAGGGTCTACTTTAATCATGATTGTATCTAAGTATGGTTTTCGAGATGTTCTTCATCAACAGCTAGTTGTCTTGGATCCTTCACGAGTCGCAGCCCAAGTCGTCAGCGGAATTGGTTTTCTTGGAGCGGGTACGATCCTTTTTTGGAGGAATACGATTAAAGGCCTTACGACAGCCGCAAGCTTATGGGTAGTGGCAGCTATTGGTCTTGCTATTGGCGGTGGTCTTTACCTTGCCGCAACTTTTACAACTATTTTGAGTGTGGTCGTCCTTGCTGCCTTAAAACCTTTAGAGAAATATTTATTTCAAAGGAAAAAACAAAGGATGATTCACCTTTATGTGAAAAGAGAGAATTTCCCCCATCTAATAAAACAAATCACAGAAAGTCAGGAAATTAAATCAGCGATGCCTATTCTTCAGATCATCGACGCCAAAGAAGATGAATCTATAAAAATCACTTTTTCTATTAGCGAACAACTTGAAACCATAGATGCAATTAAAAATTTGCATGAGATGGATAATATTGAAAGAATCGAAGTGAGTGAATAGTCTTTTTTCAAAATTATTCGTCTAAATCTTCACAAATTTAATTTTAAAAAATGAAAAGAAATCATAAACTTTGATCTATAAAAAAACTCTCATTGAAATCAAAAATAATCACAATAATAAATGCTATTTAAAGGAGTTAATTTTAGAGTTGCAATTTTTCGTTTAGCTCTGGTAACCTTTTGGAATTAGTATGAAAATGAGGAGAAACCTTTAAATGTCAAAACATTCAAACCACACCTGGGATGAAAACAACATAGTCGACGACGTGACTTTCCAGGAAAAAGATGCTGAACTTTTTAGAAATCTTTTAGCTAACACTGGAGAAGAAAACGCAACTGAAGAAAAGCCGAGCATGACTCCTGGTTCGATTCTAAAAGGTCGCATTGTGGAAATAACCAAAGATCATGTTGTCGTAGATGTCGGTTTAAAATCCGAAGGCCTTGTGCCAATCGAAGAATTTTCAGACCCATCCATTCTTGTACTCGACGGCGAAGTAGAAGTGCTATTAGACCAGCCTGAAGATGATAATGGTCAAATTGTTCTTTCCCGTGAGAAAGCCGAACGTCTTCGCCAATGGGAATACATTCTTGAACATTGTGAAGAAGGCTCTATTGTCAAAGGGAAGGTCATTCGTAAAGTTAAAGGCGGCTTAATGGTTGATATTGGTATGGAAGCATTCCTACCTGGCTCGCAGATTGACAATAAGAGAATCAAGAACCTTGATGAATACCTCGACAAAACCTATGAATTCAAAATCCTCAAGATTAATATCGAGAGGAAGAATGTAGTGGTTTCTCGCAGAGAACTGTTAGAAGCGGAAAGAATTTCTAAAAAAGCTGAGGTTCTTGAAAATATCCAACCAGGTGACATCCGTGAAGGCGTAGTCAAAAACATCACTGACTTTGGTGTTTTCCTAGACTTAGATGGTATTGACGGCCTACTCCACATCACTGACATGACCTGGAAGAGAATCAAGCACCCATCTGAAATGGTGCAAATCGGCCAGAAGTTAGAAGTAATGATCCTGAGCGTAGACAAAGATAAAGGCCGTGTCGCACTTGGACTAAAACAGAAAGAACCCAACCCTTGGGATCAGATCGAACAAAAATATGCTCCAGGAACAAAAGTAAGAGGAAAAATTGTTAACTTGCTACCTTACGGAGCCTTTATTGAAATTGAGCCAGGCATTGAAGGTCTTATCCACGTATCAGAAATGTCTTGGACTAAAAACGTAACTGACCCTAATGAAGTGGTTAACAAGGGTGATGATGTAACCGCAGTTGTGCTTGCTATTCAGAAAGATGAAGGGAAAATTTCTCTTGGCATTAAGCAAACTGAACAAAACCCTTGGGATGATGTAGAGAAAAAATATCCCGTTGGCACCAACGTGAGAGCTGAAATCAAAAACCTCACCAACTACGGCGCTTTCGTAGAATTAGAGCCTGGCGTTGAAGGGTTGATCCACATTTCTGATCTTAGCTGGATCAAAAAAGTTTCTCACCCATCTGAAATTTTGAAAAAAGGCGATGTGGTAGATGCTATTGTCCTTTCAGTTGATAAAGAGAGCAAGAAAATCACTCTTGGCATCAAGCAATTAGGCGACAATCCTTGGGAGTCTATCGAAAAAACGATCCCCGTGGGCTCTCTTGTCAAGGGCAAGGTCACCAAAATTACAGCATTCGGAGCTTTTGTTGAGCTAGAGAGTGGCATCGAAGGACTCATTCACGTTAATGAACTTTCCGACCAAGCATTTGGTAAGGTTGAAGACGTGGTGGCCAAAGGCGATGAAGTGACAGCTAAGGTGATCAAACTCGATCCTGAGCACAAGAAAATAGCTCTCTCATTAAAAGAGTATTTCATCGACCAAAACCAAGAAAATCGCGATGATATTGTGACCACACAAGGTTCAAAACGTAAAAAGAAAGACGTAGCTAAATAAGCAATTCTTTATGTGGATCCTGAAACAGGATCCACTTTCTTCCGCGAATATTCACTAGCCTTTATTTTCATTTCCTGCTAAAATTCTTATAGACCGAGGACTATCCCTTCGTTAGCAAGACTAACAGGAATAATTTCAATTCTTAAGCCAGCTAAAATCAAGCACGCTTTGAGTAAAAAGTAAAAACTGCTAATTTTAGATGAATTAGCGAAAAGGATTTGCCCTAAAGGCATGAAGCCTTTATCATTTACTCAACTGGCCTCCTATTTCCTAGTATATTGCTAAGTTATTATATGATTAAGGAAAAGGCGTAAGATATATTCCTAGCTAGATTAAAAGCTTAATGGAGTAAAGCTTTATTGGTTGATATTTTGGGCAGGTTCTAATGCTGGAAGCATTATAGTCATAAAACCCTGAATCAAGTTATATTATTTCTTGAGCTAAAAAGTTAAAGGCATTAACGAATGAATAAAGATCTTATAGCAATCTTTGAATATTTAGAGCGCGAAAAAGGCATTAAAAGAGATATTGTGATCAACGCCATCGAAGAATCTTTAGTTGCAGCTGCGCGAAAAAGTATTTCAGGGGCTTCAAATGTCACCGTTACCATTCACCCTAAAACAGGCAATATTGATGTCTACTGCGAAAAAGAAATCGTAGACGAAGTAGAGGTTCCCGCACAAGAAATCTCTCTAGAAGATGCTAGAGCTATCGATCCCGATTGCCAAATCGGTCAGTTCATCGACATTATTGCCACACCAAAAGATTTTGGTCGTATTGCTGCCCAAAAAGCTCGTACCATTATTGCTCAAAAGTTACGCGGCGCCGAAAGGGATGTGATCTATGAAGAGTATCGCCATCGTGTCAACGAACTAATTTCTGGTACTGTTAAAAGATTTATCCGTGGCTCCAACGTTGTTGTCGACTTGGGCAAAGTAGAGGCTGTTATGCCCATGAAGCAGTACCCCAAAACAGAAAAATACCATGTTGGGGAAAAGGTTTTAGCGCTCCTTCTTACAGTTAATGACACCGAAAACGGTGGGGCTGAAGTGATTTTATCAAGAAGCGCCCCCGAATTTGTACGACAACTGCTTATTCAAGAAGTTCCTGAGCTCAGCGATGGTACAGTCATCATTGATAAAATTGTCAGAGATGCAGGTTACAGAACTAAGTTAACCGTACGTTCTTTAGATTCTAAAGTAGATCCGGTAGGAGCTTGCGTTGGAATGAGAGGGATGAGGGTAAAGAATGTCATGAGAGAACTACATAATGAGAAGATTGACATTATTCCTTTTGCTCAAGACTCTGTTGAACTCTTACAAAACGCGCTTTCCCCTATTGAAATACGTAAAATCAGTGTGAATAGCGATGACAATGTAATTTCGATCGTGGTTGATGACCAAGATTTTGCGGCTGTCATCGGCAAAAGAGGAATGAACGCAAGATTGAATGGGCAGTTGATCGGCTACGATTTAGAAGTACAGCGCATGACTGACTATAACCGTGCAATGGCCATCCAAAGAACGGAACTAGCATCTTTAGATGATCCAACTTTAGACGAGCCTTTAAAGAATATTGAAGGCATTAACCATTTAATTTTTGAACATCTTGTTGCTGAAGGTTACACAACCTCAAGATCTCTTTTAATGGCTTCAGCAGAAAAATTAGCCACTATCCCGGGAATCAGCTTAGAAACAGCTGACAAGATCTTGGAGCAAATTAGAAAGCAAAGGATATAACATTGGCAAAAAATTTAAAACTTAACATTAAAAATGCGCAAATTGCTCAAGCTATTAATTTAGATGGCATCAAATCTAAATTAGCAAAAAAGAAAGCTGGCGAAGAGACCCCGGAAACTGAAGCAATTGAAAAAGAATCTAAATCTTCTTCAAGAGAAGATAAACCGCAAGTGCGCACTGATAAAAAATTGACGGAAGAACGTAAGGAAGAGCCTGCGGCCCCAAGAAAAGCTCGCTCAAAATCAGCCTTCGCAGAAGCGCAATATCATGAACCTCTCGAGGCAGAAGCTGAAGAAGAAACTATTGCTGCTGAGCCTGTAAGTGAGCAGTCTAGCGTTGTCGCTTCCCCCTCACAGACTGAAACTGAACCTGAAGTAAAAGAAGAGGTTGAACCAGTTGCTGAGACTCCAGAAACCCAGATTATAAGCCACAAAGAAGAAATGCCAGAAGAGCCTCGAGTCACTGCTGAACCTGAGACATCCTCAGAACCAGCGCCTTCTCCTCGGATTTCATTAACTCCACCTCCACCACCTCCAAGGTTTGCACCTCCAAAAGAAAAACTAGGGCCTACCGGAAGACATATTAAAGATTTATTGCCACCACCCCGCCCTAAGCCGATTGCAAAAGAAGAACAAAGAAAACCGAGCACATTCCTTCCTCCTTCAAAAACTGCCCCTGAAAAAGCTTCTGAAGAAGAAAAGCATAAGAAACCTCGAGTAGCTGATAAAGTTGAAGGTGCAGAAGAAACGGAAGAAAGTAAAGCTAAGAAGGGAACGAAGGGAACCAAGTTTAAAGAATTTAAAGACCTGAAACCGGCTAAAAAGGGCGAAAGCTCACGTTTTGATGCCAGAGATCGACAAGGTTTAAGAGCGACTGAGGAAGAGCAAGAATGGAGAAAGAAAAAAGTTAAATTCTCCAAGCACACTAAAGAAGAAACAACCATTCGTCCCACAAGTTTGAAAATTCGCCTTCCTATCATTTTAAAAGATCTAGCGGCTGAGATGAAGCTAAAAGCTTCCGAGTTAATTGGTAAGCTTTTTTTACAAGGCATGATCGTGACGCTGAATGACATCCTGGAAGACGAGACAGTCGTTCAGCTTCTTGGGCATGAGTTTGGCTGTGAAATTACCGTCGACCGCTCAGAGCAAGAAAGAATTCGCATTACTGACAAAACAATCAGAGATGAAGTTGAAGCAAGCGATCCTACTCAACTGATTATTAGGCCACCTATTGTCGCTTTCATGGGTCACGTCGACCATGGTAAAACTAGCCTCATCGATGCCATAAGAAAAAGTAATCGCGTAGCCGGTGAAGCCGGAGCCATCACTCAGCATATTGGCGCTTTTAAATGTCATACCCCCGTGGGAGATATTACAGTATTAGACACTCCGGGCCACGAAGCCTTCTCAGCTATGCGTGCACGGGGAGCTGATGTGACTGATATTGTTGTTCTAGTCGTGGCTGGTGATGAAGGTATTCGCCAACAAACAGTTGAAGCGATCCAACACGCGAAAGCCGCCAAAGTGACGATTGTGGTTGCGATTAATAAATCCGACAAACCGAACTTTAACCCCGAAGTAGTTTACCGTCAGCTTTCAGAACATGAATTACTGCCTGAAGCATGGGGTGGACAAACGATCACAATTAACTGTTCTGCTGTAACAGGAGCTGGAATTCAAGAGTTACTGGAAATGCTAGCTTTGCAGGCAGAGATTCTTGAATTAAAAGCAAACCCGTCCGTTAGAGCTCGTGGTACTGTTATTGAATCCGAATTACACAAGGGATTAGGAGCTGCTGCGACGGTCCTAGTGCAAAATGGAACCCTAAAATTAGGCGACTCTGTCGTTTTTGAGCACTACTTTGGTCGTATTAAGACTATGCGCGATGAGCTTGGCAAACCTATGACTGAAGCCGGTCCATCAACACCTGTTGAAATCACTGGTTTATCAGGGCTTCCGGAAGCTGGGCAAGAATTCATTGCTGTAAAAAATGAGAAAGAAGCTCGTGAAATTTCTGAAGCACGTTTAATCGGCCATCGTCAGTTCAATTTACAGCAGAAAAAGAAGCTGACTATCGATACGATGATGCAAGCGTCTGAAGCAGGTAAAAAGGTTTTAAACATCGTCTTAAGAGCTGATGTTCAGGGATCCTTAGAAGCGCTAAAGGCAGCTCTTCAGAAAATTCATTCAGAAAAAGCAGATTTGAATATTATTTTTACTGGTGTTGGCGAAATCTCAGAATCTGATGTTCAACTTGCAGCTGCTTCTAAAGCAGTCGTTGTGGGTTTCCATACCCAATTAGAATCGCATGCTGACTCTTTAGTAAAAGAGCTAGGTGTTCAAGTGCGTATTCATGACATTATTTATCATGCTATTGACGATGTCAAAATGCTTATGGCTGGTCTGTTGGATAAAATTCCACAGGAAACTGAAAAAGGTAAAGCCATGGTTAAAGCAACCTTCCGAGCTTCTCATGTTGGGGTCATTGCAGGTTGCCAAGTGACCGAAGGAAGCATTACTAGAAACAGCATGATGCGTCTAAGAAGAGAGGGTAATGTTGTTTGGACAGGTACAATTTCCTCTTTGAAGAGAGTCAAGGAAGATGTACGTGAAGTACAAAAAGGCTTAGAGTGTGGTATTCTCTTGTCAGGCTATAATGACGTAAGAGAGGGCGACATCCTGGAAGCCTACGAAATTACATACCTTACGCAAGAACTTTAATCCTGAGGCTGTAGATGTCAAAAAAACGTGTAGATCGCCTAAATTCTTTATTAAAAGAGGTTATTTCTGATGTCATCAGAAAAGAAGTCAAAAACCCTCATGTTAATGAATTTGTGACAGTCACACGTGTTGATATTACAGCCGATCTGCATTATGCAAAAGTGTATATTAGCGTCATTGGCTCTGAAACCGAAAAACAAGAAACTCTGGCAGCTTTAAATTCTGCTGCCGGTTTCATTGCAATTAACTCTTCTAAAAAAATAACTCTAAGATACTTCCCTGCCCTCACTTTCATCCTTGATAATAGCCTTGAAAAGCAAATACGCATCGAAGAACTGCTGCACAAAATTTCAGATGAGCGTAAATCAAGAGAACAAGATTCTGACACGGACTCTCTTTAGGATATGTCAGTTCCAGAAGGCATTTTACTCGTTAACAAACCCCTTGGCAAGACGTCTTTTAGCTTAGTTGGCGCCCTAAGACGCATTCTTAAAGTCAAAACAATTGGCCACGCTGGGACATTGGATCCATTAGCAACGGGGGTCATGGTGTTAATGGTTGGTAAAAAGTATACACGCCTTTCTTCGCAGCTTCTTTGCCAAGATAAAGAATATTTAGCTGAACTTTCTTTGGGACGAACGACAGATTCCTATGATGCCGATGGGAAAGAACTGAGTGTTTCCTCCCTGATCCCATCGATGAAGGATGTTGAAAAAGCCGTCCAACTATTTCAAGGCGAAATCATGCAAGTTCCTCCCATGTTTTCAGCCAAAAAGATTAATGGTCAAAAGTTATATGATTTAGCAAGAAAGGGAAAACTGATAGATAGAGAACCTGTCAAGGTGGTTGTTAAATGCGAACTCATCCATTATACTTATCCTAAACTAGTTCTTAAGGTTCACTGTTCAAAGGGAACATATATTAGAAGTATTGCTCATGACTTAGGACAACAATTAGGTTGTGGAGCTTTCTTAAGTGGATTAACAAGACTACGTAGTGGACCATTTCTTTTAGAGGATTGTATTGACGGTAATCTTCTTTTTGATCATGATGCAACTGACTCCGCACGCATACAAGTTTATACGGCTTTAAAACATGTCAGTTTACCACTCACTCAATAATGAAAAGCTCACCAATCAACTAGCGGTTCTTACTGTCGGCAATTTTGACGGTGTCCATTTAGGACATCAAGCAATCTTGAAACGTGTAAAGGAATTAGCTGATTTTCACCATTACATACCAACAGCTATCACGTTTAAAAATCATCCTTCTACTATCTTCACACCCAATCATCCTCTGCCGCTTTTGACATCCTCTGAACAAAAAATAAAACTGCTTACACGATTTGGCATTGAAGATATCTATATGCTTAACTTTGATAGCCAATTTGCTAATCAAACTGCAGAAGAATTTTTCAATAAAGTCATGCAAGTTCAACCTTTTCGTTACTTAATCTTGGGCTATGATGCGAAATTAGGAAAAGACCGTCAAGGTGATCATGAGGTCATTCATAAATTAGCTCAAAAGATGCACTTTATTGTAGAATACCTACCTCCGTTTGCTACGGAAGATGGCGTTGTCTCTAGCTCTTATATTAGAAAGTGCGTGCAAGAAAATGACTTATCTAAGGCTGAGAAGCTATTAGGACGTCCCTACTCCATTTATGCTCCTATCAGTTCTGGAAATGGGAGAGGCAGAACGATTGGTTTTCCCACAGCTAACATGGAGGTATGCACTTTATGCCATGCAGGATTTGGTGTTTACGCCGTAACTGTGATCATGGGCAATCAAAAAAAATCTGGCATTGCTAATCTAGGATTTGCACCAACAGTAAGAAATGACCATAAACCTCTTTTAGAAGTGCATTTGTTCGATACCGAAGAAAATTTCTATGGACAATATGCTGAAGTCATTTTTCACGAACTTATCCGACCTGAAAGAAGATTTGAATCCATTGAATTGTTAAAAGCGCAAATCGAAGAAGATGTAAAAAGTGCTAAGAAAATTTTAAACTATGAATCTTAGACTAACTCTTTTGCTTCTATCCTGTTGCTTTGCCCTTCTATTTGGTGAAGAGGGCTGTCCTTTTTGCTCCGAATCTATTATACAAAACCAGGAAATCTACCGAGGTCAACATTGGCACGTCCTTCTAGATTATAGGCCGGTTGTACCTGGGCATCTTCTTATCATTCCTACTGAACATCATGTGACTAGACATGAGATTAGCAAGGAAGAACATGATGAGCTATTTGATATCGAAAAAAAGATTCATTGCGTGTTGCAAAAACGATTTGGAAGTGACATTGAAGACTTTCAATATGAGAAAAATGGCCCTACGTTACAAAGCGTGCATCACTTTCATATTCATGTTCTTCCTATCAGTAAAGAGATGCAGTCAACCTATGAGAAAGTAAAGTTTCTAACACGATTACTCATCCTTCCTCCAAAGAAATTATCTATAGCTGAAAAAGAGGAAGAAAAGCGTCTGTACTCAGCATTATTTAACGAATGCTAAAAAATAAAAGTGACCCTGGGATAATTCATTTGGAAAAGGCGTTGTTTTTCCTCCAAAACCTTGCAACCAGCAAGGTTAATTAACTTAAGGTTAGCTTCATTTTTTACAAAAACCTCAAGCGCTTTTTCTGTTAGCTGACTATTTTTAGCAAAGTTGGCCTCTTCGATGAAACGAGTACGATTAGCAAGCTCAATGATTGTTAAGTCCGTAAGTGAGGTTTTTGAAAGATTGATTCGATTAAGCCGAATTAAAATCTGAGCAAGTTCAATAAATCCACTATCAGTGATCAAACGACAATTCATTAGACTAATTTCGGTGAGCTGAGGTGATGCCTGTAATATCAAGGAAAGCTCGCGATCACCAATCTGAGAGCATGAAGTCAAATTAAGAGATTTCAAATTGCGTAACCACCTAAATTCTGACCAACTCATGTAAGAAAGGCCCGTGCTCTGTTCTAAGCTTAATGCACTGATATGCTCAAAAGAATGAACCACTCTTCTAAAATTATCATCGTTTAACCAAGGACATCTAGAAAGCTTCAATTCACGAACGTGCTTAGGAACACTATCAAAAAAAGGACTTATCTTCTCGCTACCGCTTAAATCTAAGCTAAAAAGTCGAGGAAGATTCTTCATCACTTTAAGAAAAAATTCCTCCGTGGGAAGTGTTCCCCCTAACTTCAGATGTGTCACCCAAACATTGAATCTGAGAAATAGTTGCCAAGTTTGATCATTGAAGACCTTAAACTCACAGCTAAGAGAATCGGCATCTACAAAGCTTAAGATAAGACCTTGGCCTTGTTGGTTAATGAAATCAATGCAATGCTGTTTTAAATAGACCCAGTGCTTTCGATGAGAAAGTAAAAGCGTTTCAAAAACATTGCTCTTATCAATGTATCTTTTTAGAGTATTCTGACACTCTTCTGATAAAGCTTCTAGTTCAAGAATATCAGCAATTTCCAACGTGGATTTTATTTCCTCTTCCTCTAACTTCCAAATCTGAGCCACAGAAGCGCTATTAAGATAACTTAAAATCAATGGAATGATTCCCTTCGGAATATCTGGGAAAGTGACACTTTTCTTTTTTTGATCTCTGCACTGCCTTAAAATCAACCTATTTAGGTAGGAAGATTGGCTAGCTAGAAGAAGGGAATTAATAGGATAGCGTTCTTTTTGGATTTTAATAGAGATATTGGTTGGACAGAAAGGATGTAACGAATCAAAATGAGAGAAGACCGCTTGAGCAACTTCTTGAAGAGCATAGCTTGAAAGTCGGCCATTAAAAGCCTCCTTTGTTAGCCATTTCAACGCACCTTCAAAGAAGGGAGGATGCTCATAAACCCACGTTTCATCCTCTGCTGCTGCAACGAAAAATCGGATTAACTGATCGGGAGTTTTGATAAGTAACTGTAGGAGAGAATGATCGTCAGAAAGTGGTGCAACATCCGGAAGATCTTGAGGAAGGAAGGTTGGAGATTTCATAGTATCCTCCGATGTTTTTCTTCAAAATAGGGACTCCCCCATTTTGAAGCAACTGATTCACCTATGAAACGCACTAGTAAAGATCGAATTCTAGCAGTCGTGACTCGATACCGCCATTTAGCAAAACATGGCGTTTTTTAGGAGCAAGGCCAATTTCCTTTGCTAAGTCCAAATTTCCTGTAAAAACAAAACCTCTACCTGGTTTAGCAGATTTTTGTTTCATTAAGTCACCAAGGGAGCGGTATAATCCAACTAAAGATGGATCTTCATTTAAACGATTACCATATGGTGGATTACAAATAATAAAATTAGGCGCAACAGGTAGCTCTACATCTCTAAAATCACCTTGCATAATATGAATATCTTTCAGCCAGTTTAAAGCGCGTAAATTGGTCTGGCAGATGCGAAAAGTATTTTTATTAATCTCTGTACCAAAAAAATGTTTTGCTTTTAGAGATCTTCTTTCTGCATCTTTCTGATTTTTTAACTTTAGCCAAGCCTGTTCAGAAAAGTCTGGCATGTTCATGAAGCCAAACTTCTTTCTAAAAAACTGTGCCGGTGTATTTGATGCCATCATTGCTGCCTCTATTAACAATGTTCCAGAACCGCAACATGGATCGTAAACAACCTCATCCCCTCTAAAATTAGCAAGGGTAAGGAGAGCGGCAGCTAATGTCTCCTGAAGGGGTGCTTCACCACTCTCTTGTCGATACCCTCGCTTATGAAGCGCTGAACCTGAAGTATCATAGCTCAAAATAGCCTTATTTCCTTGCATAAATAGATTTAGCTGAACGTCAGGCTCATAGGGAGAAACATTTGGTCTTTTCCCTGTCTCTTCTCTCATTTGATCGCAGATAGCATCTTTCACTATTTGGGCTGCAAACAAGCTGCTTCTGAAGATTTTGGGATCTACGGTAGCATCTATAGCAAAACTTTGAGCTCTTTTAAAATAATTTTTCCAAGACAATTCATAAACATTTTGGTAAAGAGATTCCCTACTTGTACAAATAAATTTCTTAAGAGG
The DNA here is from genome assembly GCA_000829755.1 of Parachlamydiaceae bacterium HS-T3. GTDB lineage: Bacteria > Chlamydiota > Chlamydiia > Chlamydiales > Parachlamydiaceae > HS-T3. The sequence continues at coordinate 210,643 of BBPT01000001.1, read as the reverse complement.
AATCAATACTCTGCTCGCTAAACGCGAGCAATAATTAATTTCATAAACTGCTTCAAAAGGAACTTGATTGACAAAAACTCCGCGGTAAGTTTCCTTCACATCTGGATAACCTAGCTGTATAAGCTCTTGTTTTAAAAGGGGTTCTAAGTGCGAAGCACAGGAGACAAAAATTGTATACGTCATGATCTTTTGTTATGTAAGAAGTTCATAATATCACCATCTTGGACAACGTAATCACGTCCCTCAGCACGCATTTTACCAGCTTCTTTAGCACCTGCTCTTCCCTGGTATTTTACCATATCTTCATAAGCAATGACCTCTGCTCTCACAAAGCCCTCTTGGATATCAGAATGGATCTTTCCCGCAGCTTCTGCTGCCTTGGTTCCCTTAGCGATCGTCCAAGCTCGAGTTTCAATTTCACCTGTTGTCAAATAAGTAATTAAACCTAGCATATCAAAAGATGTTCTAATCAAACGATTTAAGCCCGTCTCTTCTAAACCCATGCTTTCTAAAAATTGCAAACGATCCCCATGGTCTAATTGAGCAATCTCCTCTTCAATTTTTGCGCAAATCGTAATCACACTATTACCCTCATTGAGGGCATACTCCCTTACTCTCTGCACAAATTGGTTCTCCATCGATGGTAGATCGCTATCATCTACGTTAGCCACATAAAGAACTTTTTTTGCTGTTAGAAAAGGATAAGGTTTAATTAATTCAAGCTCTTCTTGAGAGAGATGTAAAGACCTTACAGGTTTACCTTGATTGAGATGGTCCTGGATTTTCTTTAGACAATCTAAAACAGCGACTAATTCTTTTTTGCTTTTAGCTTGCTTTTCTAAGCGTGTATACACATTTTCAGCCATTTGGAGATCTGCGTATTGCAACTCTAGGTTAATGACTTCAATATCTTTGATAGGGTCAACTTTTCCTGCCACATGAATAATATCGGAAGATTCAAAGCAGCGTACAACATGCACAATCGCATCTGTTTCACGAATATTAGCTAAAAATTTATTGCCTAATCCTTCGCCTTGTGAAGCCCCAGCAACAAGACCCGCAATATCTACGAATTCCATCGTTGCATAGACAATTTTTTTGCTTTGAGAGAGACTACTTAAAACTTTTAAACGCTCATCGATCACTTCAACGACACCAACATTAGGATCAATGGTGCAAAACGGATAGTTCGAAGCCTCAGCTTTATTAGAAGTTAGAGCGTTAAAAAGGGTAGATTTTCCTACGTTAGGTAAACCAACGATTCCACAAGCAAGACCAGGCATGATAACTCCATAAAAATTCAAGCTATTTTAACCTATCTTCTTCTTTATGTCACTACAAGTTTCCCCACTATCCTGATCGTCTTTTTCACTATTAAAAAAAGAGCATAAACTTGAATAGCAATGATAAAAACGGGAATGGAGAGAACCAGATGTATTGAAGCGACAAAAAGCCGCGCTATCTTTCTTCTTTCCTTTTGATGGTCACCCCTCATCATCAAATGAATATCATGAGATAAGAAAGATTGAGCATGGGCGCTTAAAAAGTTATACTTTTTTTTGGCTGATATTTTGTATAGGTCCCATTCTTTTTTCCAAGTAAATCCTGCTAGAGGAACTAAATCATTTTCTTGGTAGAAGATTTTAACTCTAGGTAGTGTTGCCTGTTCAGCAACCCCCTTATCCCATTTTTTGCCTTCATACGGCAGCAAGGCTGTAGGCGAATAAGCAAATGCAGACTGAAGATACTTATCAAAGTTAGCTGTTATGTGAAGAGTAAGCGTACCTCCAAGGCTTTGTCCAAAAATTTTGGCCTTCTCATTCTTTGTGTTTTCCCTTAGCCAACGATGAATTTTTTCTTTTGCAAAATAGAAAGCGTAAGCTCCAGGAGATGCCCCTATATTGATATCACTTAGTAAGGAAAGAGCAAATCCCTCATCACTAGGGTAAGTCGTTCCTTTCATTAGAAGAAGGGGTGAGGCTCTGTCGTCGTCTTGAGGGACGAGGCCAAAGGCTGTCATAGGGGACCCCATCCATTTGGGCGTTAAAGAGATTTTTTGCACTTGATATGAAACCATTACCCATTCATTATCAATCAATTGAGGGATTTTAATAACTTCTTGGTCTTTTAAGCCGAAGTAGACTAAAAATACTAAAATATTCCCTACTAAAGCTTCTACGGCAGCATTTTGTTCAACAGAGAGGTAATCAGTTTCTAGAAAAATATCATTAAACATACCCTGGCAGCACTGCCTAGCTTCAGCTAGTAAAGCTTCATTTTTCACAAATAAAGCCTTTAACACTGAAAATTTAGCAAGTTTCCGATAGTTACACTGCCCATGAAACAGGTGTTTACAAAGTTCTTTAACCTCTAACTTTAGCTCATCCTTGAAAGCAATCTTGATGGGGGGTTCCCAATGAAGGAAATTCGATCTTATTTGTTCAATAGCTTCCTTGAGTTCTTCTTCCGAATAAGAATTTTTTTTTAAATTTTTCGAAATTAAAGGTCGAAGGCATCGTTTTAAAATTAGATGCTGATCCGAAGAATATTCCTGTTGGAAAATTTGACTAATTTTATGATGAGCATGCTTCTTCGTTTTTTCCTTAGGGTTATAAAAACAGGAAAAAAGAACTTTAAAAGAAATAAAATTAATCATAAAAAAACCTCAAAATAAATTGTATTAAAATTGATTGTTTATTACTAATACAAAAAATTATTTACTCCTTGACACTGTTTAAAATCCACAGTTATACTTAAGATATATAAAGCTGCATTAAAATATAAATTAGACGATAATTATGGGCGAAAAAACTGAAAAAGCAACCCCTAAAAAGTTAAGAGATGCTCGTAAAAAGGGCCAGGTTGCTAAATCCCAAGATTTACCAGCTGCTTTTACTTTCATTGTCTCGATCTGGGTTATTCTCGGGCTCAGTGCCACTCTTTATCACTACCTTGGTGATTTTCTTGTTACAGTATTTAAAAAAATCCCTGAAGGAAATTTAGATGTTGCAATTGGTGCTCTTTTTTATGAATCATTTCGCGTTATTTTTATGGCGAGTATCCCGGCACTATTGATTGTTTCCGCCATTGGCGTGCTCGTTACTTTTCTGACAGTAGGGCCCGTCTTTACAACTGAAGTTTTTAAATTTGATATTAAAAAATTTAACCCTGTGGAGAACTTAAAGGCCAAATTTAAATTAAAAACACTTGTAGAGCTTTTGAAATCATTATTAAAGGTTTTCATTGCAGCTTACCTGATTTATGGAGTGATGTATAGCAGCCTTCCTGTTTTAATTACTGCTGTTTCCATGCCCATTAGTTCAGCTCTGATTATCTTTTATAAATTCTTACTTGAGGTAGTGATCAAGGTAGGCCTATTTTTCCTAGTTGTTGCTGTTTTTGACTTCGCTTACCAAAAAATGTCCTTCGCTAAAGAAATGAAGATGGAAAAATTTGAGGTTAAACAGGAATATAAAAACACAGAGGGAGATCCCCAGATTAAAGGTAAACGTAGGCAAATTGCTCAAGAGATGGCCTATGAACAGGGACCGGCTGGTGGCATGAGAAAAGCATCCGCCGTAGTTACAAACCCCACCCACTTAGCGATTGCGATTGGTTATAGTAAAGGTGTGGATGCAGCCCCATACATTCTGGCAATGGGAAAAGATATCCTGGCAGAAAGAATGATTAAACTTGCCGAAGAACTTGGAATTCCAGTGGTAAGAAATATTAAATTAGCCCATAAATTATGGGATGAAGGGGAACTTTATGAATTCGTACCAGAGGATAGCTATGAGGCTATTGCAGAAATTCTGCGCTGGATCGCCTCTTTACAGACCGATTCTCCTTATGAATACTCGGAAAAATTTGAAGAATAACTTTGCGGAGCAACAATAACATGTTTCAAATGTTCAGAAAAGTCCTAGATGGCATTACAGCAAGGCTTGGAGGAGAACGTTCTCTTGAAAATATTTCAAGATCTTCTGATGTCGTATTAGCTTTGTTAATTATTGCCATCTTAGCAATGATCATCATTCCTTTAAACCCTCATGTTATTGACTATCTCATCGCTTTAAACCTAACAGCTTCTGTCGCTCTGCTGATGGTGGCCCTCTATATTCCAAGTGCCATTCACTTATCCATCTTCCCTTCTTTACTTTTGATTACAACCCTGTATCGCTTAGGTTTGAATATCGCCTCAACACGACAAATTCTATTACAAGCAAATGCAGGTGATATCATCTATCAATTCGGTAATTTCGTTGTGGGAGGAAATTTCGTTGTCGGTGGCGTCATTTTCTTAATCATTACTCTCGTGCAATTTATCGTGATCACAAAGGGAGCGGAAAGGGTTGCTGAAGTTGCTGCTCGCTTTACCCTTGATGCGATGCCTGGTAAACAGATGAGTATAGATGCTGACTTAAGAGCCGGCATGATCGATTCTAACCAAGCCCGCGAAAAACGTTTAATGATCCAAAAGGAAAGCCAACTATATGGCGCCATGGATGGCGCGATGAAATTCGTAAAAGGGGACGCCATCGCAGGGATTGTGATTACGTTAATTAACATCGTTGGCGGGATCGCCATAGGGATGACCTTTAACGGCATGACTGCTATGGATTCCGCTCAAACCTACTCTCTTTTATCCATTGGTGATGGTCTCGTTTCCCAGATCCCAGCTCTTCTGATCTCAATCGCTGCAGGTATCGTTACTACACGCGTTTCCTCAGAAAAAGGCGACACTAACCTTGGTAGAGAAATTTCAAGTCAAATCCTTAAACAACCTAAAGCGCTGCTAATCGCCGCAGGCTTTTTAATGGGCATGGGTTTATTGCCTGGATTCCCAACTGCTCCATTTATGATTTTATCCTCAGCTCTTGGCTTAATTGGCTATGCTCTCTGGTCAACAGCGGACCAAAGAATTGAAGGAGCTGTTAGCGGAGGTGCTGGCGCTGGAACAATAGCCCCTGCGGGAGGAGAATCTTCGATTGATACAGGTGTCAAGGGGCACAAGGTTATCAGTGGTGGTGGGATTGATAGTTATGCCCTCACTCTGCCTGTTGTGTTGGAATGTGGAAGAACGATTAGCCAAGAGATCCAAAAAGCGCCTAAAGGTCAAGGGTTTATTGACCAGATGATTCCTAGAATGAGACAAGCCTTATACGCAGATCTAGGAGTTCGATTCCCTGGTGTTCACGTTAGAACGGATTCTCCTATTCTAGATAAAGATGAATACTCCATTCACTTGAATGAAGTCCCCATCGTAAGAGGAAAATTGCTTGAAGGCTATGTCTTAACAAACGAGTCAGAAGAAAATTTAAGACGTTACAACCTCCCCTTCACTTCTTATAAAAATTCATTAGGCTTGCCCTCAATGTGGGTTGAAGGACGCTATAAAGAACTACTAGAAAAAGCAGGGATTAAATATTGGAGTTCATTGGAAGTGATTATTCTTCACCTCTCTTACTTCTTCAGACACTACGCCAATGAATTCGTGGGTATCCAGGAAGTAAAGTCAATGCTTGAGTTTGTAGAAAAATCATTTCCTGATCTTGTTAAAGAAGTGACCCGTTTAATTCCCCTACAAAAAATGACAGATATCTTCAAGCGGTTGATTCAAGAACAGGTCTCCATAAAAGACTTACGCACGATTCTTGAATCTTTAAGCGAGTGGGCTCAAACGGAAAAAGATACTGTTCTCCTTACTGAGTATGTCCGTTCCTCTTTAAAGCGCTACATCAGTTATAAATACGCTCTCGGCCAGTCGGTATTATCGGTTTATATTTTAGATCCCGAGATCGAAGATATGGTGCGCGGAGCGATTAAACAGACATCAGCAGGTTCATACCTAGCGTTAGATCCAGATTCTGTTCAATTGATTTTGCAAGGTGTAAGAACAACGGTAGCTCCTCCTCCTCCAGGTGGCCAACCTCCTGTAATTCTAACAGCGATTGACGTAAGACGATTCGTAAGAAAATTAATTGAGATGGAGTTCACAGATATTTCTGTGGTTTCCTATCAAGAAATTGTTCCCGAAATCAGAATCCAGCCTTTGGGGAGGATTCAGATTTCCTAAGTTTTAAATTAAATGAGGTCTTAGAAAATGGCAGATTTAAATTTACAACGCGGCCTTTCTAGCGACTCAGTGAATGTGACCCTGCAAGCGATGCAAGAAGTTGCAGCAGACGAACAACAGGAATTACAAGCAGAACAGCTCTCTTCTAAAGAAGGGTTCTTAGCCGATCAATCAGAAAAAGTGAATCCCTTTGCTAAGCTTTTTAAGAAAGAAAAGCCCGCAAAAGCCCAAAAAACACGCATTCAAAAAATGATGGAGTCTAAGGAGAAAGGGGAACAGCTTTTGCCTATTCAACTAATGAAGGATATGGCTGATCAATTCAATCGACGCAATCCTGAATTAAAAGCGAATGTCCTTGTTTTACTCAGAGAGTCGATTAAACCTAGTGACTCTAAAGAAGAAATTCTAAGAAAAATTTTTGATTTTTATGCCGATGTTTCTCTAGCAGATGAAGCCTTAGAGTACTTGATTGCCACATCAGAAGGCGAGCTCGCAAGAAAGCTTCAAGAGATCAAAGAAGAGCTCAATACCGAGAGGGGTCGAGAAATTGTCGCTGGGCGTAATATTAGTCTTCAGGCTCGCCAAGCTTCTGAAAAAGGCATTGGTACTCCTACTAGTTTACGCGATATGTATCGCGATATCACTGGTAACCCTCGAGATTCAACAGTCTTATTTGAAGAACTATCTCAACAATATTCTTACAAGGATCTAAAAAAAGTAGTGGACTTCCTTCTTCACTCACTAGGAGCTGATATGAAAGCAAAAGGCCCTTCCATTGAAAGAGGGCAACTTCACCGCTTATTTACAGAAACAAGATCTTTACAAGCCATTTTAGGGGTCTATCGTTTCTTTAAAAATCGAATGCCTTTAGTGCAAAACTTGTTTGAAGAAAATCAACTTGAAATGCCAACAAGCCTTTCCTTTGAATCAATGGCTAAAGAGTTTATGGGCCTTGCAGCAGAACGTTACCCAACAGCGGACAAAGTTCTACAAAGATCCACACGTCTTGGGCTTCAAGACACACTAGCTAAAATCTACACCATTAACCAACTAAGGGATGCCGTTCGAGAAGTTTCAATGTCTAAAATTTATAAGTCTCTACAACATCGAGATGATCTTTATCTTGCCATCCTCGAGGCTTTAGAAGATTTAGAGGATGAATATGAAGACTTGCAAGAAAATGAAGAAGCAGACGGATTAGATAAAGAACAGGCACAGCTAAAATAATTTAAGGATTCATTATGGTTACAGATGCTTTTGGTTTACTCCTGCAAGAGCTTGGAAAAATCATTAACATTCCTTCACTACGCCCTGATGAAAACAATTCTTGTTTGATTAAATTCAAGGATGCTCCCCCTATTCAACTTGAATTTGATCGAAGCGGGCTTTTTTTAGTGATTGGATGTGATCTCGGTGAAGTGCCTGCAGGTCGTTATCGAGAAAATGTTTTTAGAGAAGCCCTTATTGCAAACGGGATGCAGGAACCACGCCATGGTAATTTCGCCTATAGCAAAAAAAATGATCATCTCATTTTATCATTGAACTTACCTGTTCAGAATTTAACTGGAGATCAAGTAGCTTCAGTTCTTCTCCCCTTTAAGGAAAAAGCCAAGCACTGGCAAGAATCTATTTCTAAAAATGAAATCCCAAATCGCTATGGCCCTCTATTCTCAACGAGAGGAAGTGGCAGTGGCATGTTTGGATTAAAATAAAAGATTGACACTCTAAAAGATTCTGCTAGTATCCCAATTATGGCAACATATCCCCTTGCAGAGACCCCGTGTGGTCCTAATTGGAATTCTATCAAGATCCAAACTCATCATGGAATCAATACTCCCCTCTTTTCCCTTCGCTCCTATGCGAGTTCAGGGATTGGTGAATTCCTAGATTTGCTTCCCCTGATCTCTTGGTGTTCAAGCATTGGATTTGATGTCATTCAGTTACTGCCAATTAATGATACAGGTCTTGACCTAAGTCCCTATAACGCTTTGTCGTCTAAAGCTTTACACCCGATCTTCTTGAGTCTTCATGCTCTACCTAATCTCCATCAATATCCCGAGCTTAATCTTAGATTAGCCGAGTTTCGAGAACTTAATGATGCTCCTCGGCTTAACTACCTAGCTGTTTTGAATAAAAAAGACTCATTTCTTCGCGATTATTTTGAAAATGAGTTTGATAAAGTTTACAACACAGACCTCTACCAATCTTTTCTGACACAAAATCCTTGGGTTTTTCCCTACGCTTTATTTAAGTATTTTAAAAATCGCTATGAATGGAAGAATTGGCAAGATTGGCCTAAAATTGATGATAAAGACCATGACTTAAGAAGCATTCATTTCCATATCTTTCTACAATTTCTTTGCTTTTCTCAAATGGCTAAAGTTAAAGAGTTTGCCATTAAAAACAATGTTTACATTAAAGGGGATATCCCTATTTTGATCAGTCCAGACAGTGCTGATGTATGGTACGAGCCTTATCTTTTTGATTTGAACCATGCAGCCGGAGCGCCTCCTGATATGTATAATTCTGAGGGGCAGAATTGGGGCTTTCCTCTTTATAATTATGAAGAACATAATAGGAATCATTTCACATGGTGGCAAGAAAGATTAAAAATTGCTTCTCAGTTTTATCATATCTATCGCATTGATCATATTGTTGGCTTTTATCGAATTTGGGCTGTCGAACGAGGAAAACCCCCTATTGAAGGTGAATTTATTCCTAAAGATGAAGAAGCTTGGATTCCCCAAGGGGAGAAGCTCCTAACGATGATGGTGCAGAGCGCACCTTCCATGCTACCCATTGGAGAAGATTTAGGCCTAGTTTCTGATGAGATTCATCTTTCATTAAAGAGATTGGGCATTGCAGGAACTAAAATGATGCGATGGGAACGTAAGTGGAAGGAAGATGGTTCTTTTATTAATCCAAAAGATTATGATGCAATTAGCATGACAACCGTCTCTACTCATGACTCGGATACTCTTTTGCTTTGGTGGCAAAATAGCCCAGAAGAAGCAAAAGTTTTTGCAAAATTTATGAATTGGGAGTACTCGCCTCATCTAACAACAGAACAGTATCAAAGCATCCTTAGAGAGAGTCATCATTCGGGAAGTTTATTTCATATCAACCTACTTCAGGAATACTTAACCCCGTTCGATGATTTAAGTTGGCCTAACCCTTCTGATGATCGCATTAATATTCCAGGTGTAATTTCTGATCGCAATTGGACTTATCGTTATCGTCCTTATTTAGAAAATATTATTCAACATCAAGGTCTTAAGAAGATGATGAAAAATTTAATCTCTTAAATCTTATTGTAATCCAAGTAAATTCATCCTAGAATTGCATTCATTTAAACTACTTTAGTGTCTGTAAAATGCAATGGTTTTTATATCTCATCACTTTTTTTCCCGTTATAGCAACTCCTCTTGTAGCTTCTAACCTTCATGTGCTTTTTAACAGCTTAGATCCCCACTCCATCCCACAACACCTTGCTTTCTATGAGCTATACCCAGATTCTGAAGAAGGTGCAGAAGCCCTCCAACAAGCCTGGAAATTAATTTCCCAAAAAAATGAGCATTTCCAACCCGAAGTACCACAACTTTCTTCATCCTTTATCCAGGGTCTTATTGATCTCGTTTCAAAAGGCTATGAGGAAAAGATTACCCTTTTAGATCATTCACAATTGCAGTTGATTGCAGATATTGCTAGTACTCTGCCTAACAGAAGATTGGCTGGATACCGAGCTAAATCGGAAGAGGAAATCAGAAAACTTCCTCCTAAAGAAATTGATCTCGCTAGGGGGCTATTTTTAGCTCAATTAGCTGAAAACCCCTCCTTAACTTGGGAAGAGATCCTTAGCTATGAAACAATGATTGATCTAATGGCATTGCAAATTCTTACACGTATTTCTTTACAAGATTCTCCTGAAATAAAAATTAGAGAAATAAATCATTTTATTTTTGAAGAAATGGGTTTTCGATTCCCTCCTCACTCTCTTTATGCCAAAGACATTGATCTCTATACCTTCCTCCCTTCCGTCTTGGATTCTAGAAAAGGGGTTTGCTTAGGGGTTTCCGTCCTCTATATCTGCTTAGCTCAACGCTTAGACTTACAATTGGAGATGGTTACTCCCCCAGGCCACATTTATGTTCGTTATAAGGAACATGACAAAATTATTAATATTGAGACAACTGCAAGAGGTATCCATATTGATTGTGAAGAATATTTAGGAATGGATACACCTTACTTACAATTACGCAATGTCAAAGAAGTCATCGGCCTGACCTATTTTAACGAGGCATCCGTTCATTTGCATAGACAAGATTATGCCAAAGCACTAAGTCGCTATCAAAAGGCAGCCCTCTATATCCCTAATGATCTTTTACTCAAAGAGCTCACTGCTTTTAGTCTGTTGTTTATAGGCCAGGAAGAGGAAGGCACCAAGCTTCTTCGAGAAACGACAACCTCACCAGATGGTATTTATTTTGGGCATAGAGTCCTCATTGAGGATTACTTAAATAAGAAAATTGACATCAATGGGATCAAAGCTATTTTTTTATCGGTGGACGAAAACAGAGAGTCGATCATTGCGAAAAAGGAGGAGATTGAAAAAATTCTTTCAGCATGGCCAACATTCTCTTCGGGTCATTTCCATCTCGCTGTGGCTTGGTTACAGCTTCATCGTTATGGAGAAGCATTAAAAGCATTAGAGCAATTCCATACCCTTGTACCTAATGATAGTAAGGCTGAATACTACCTTACAGTTCTAAATACGCTGCGTCTTAACTACCCCCAAGCAAAAAAGCACTTGGAATGTCTTGAGAAAGCATTGGCTAAGATAGATAGAACACCTAAGGCCTTAATCGAGTTAAAAAAAGAGCTTTTGCTAAGATCCCCCTAAAAAAACTAGGGGGCTTTCATTAAGGAGCTAAGGTAGTTGGTGTTGGCCATGTTCCAAAAGCTGCAGTAATGTTGCGTATAGCGGATTGATTCACGGAATCAAAAATAAAGGAATTCCAGGAAATGGTAACTTCATTGTTTTCTGACAAAAAGACTTGATAGTTGTCATAAACATGCTCATCATTTGTTGATATTTGAACGACGGATGACCATGTTGACAAGTCTGTTAAGGTAGTAGCATAAAGAGACGTATAGCCTATGCTACTATTATAAGCGGACCAGGCAACTACTGCATTTCCAGAACTATTTATTACAATTTTTGGATTCAGGAGGCTAGAAACACCTCCATTAAAAATGGTTGTTGGTGTAGACCAGGATCCTCCATTAGGCAAAATAGCAGCTACAAGAGTAAAGTTACCAACGTCCAAATCATCTTGCCAAACAACTAGGACATCTCCACTGGAGTTGGTTCGAGAATCAACTTCCGTTACATAAGCGCTCAATGAGCTTTGCATGATTGCTAAGATACTTAGCAATGCACTTAATTTTTTTAACATTTCAATATCCTTTTTTTATTGAATTTTTAACACAGTCATATAAGCCATGGTATAAACTAATGTTGGGAAACTGGATAGGGCAATTCCTCCTGTTCCCAAAATAATCGGATTTAAATTGTAGCTAACTAAGTAAAAGTGTGTCCTCATGGTCACTGTCACAAGCACAGAAATAGGTTGAAAACTAAGATTTTGATTTCCACCAAAGTGGCTACCGGGAACTATATTATTCACCGCGGCGAGTGGTGTTGAAAGATCTGTTGTTAAGGCAAAATTACTTTGACCGCTTACTGATATGGCATAAGTAAATAGATAAGTACCTGGTTCAAGGGTAATTTGATTGGCAATAGCAGGATTGTAAGCTGCTCCAGATGATGTCAGAGAACCTATTGTTATACCCGCACTTGAGATAGCCCCTGAAATAAACTGCACTGTAGCATCAGAGGGTGCGGCAGGTTGCTGAGAGGTAATAGAAAGAATACGGTAACCCTGCATTCCAGGAGGATTCGGAGTACCTGCTATATATAGATAAGCAGTTTGCCCAACTGCACCCCCTGTTGGACCTGTCGGCCCTGTAGCTCCCGTCGACCCTGTTGGCCCTGTCGGCCCAGTAGCTCCCGTCGACCCTGTTGGCCCTGTCGGCCCTGTAGCTCCTGTTGGTCCCGTCGGACCTGTGGCTCCTGTTGATCCCGTTGGACCTGTTGGTCCCGTTGCTCCTGTCGGCCCTGTCGACCCTGTCGACCCTGTTGGTCCCGTTGCTCCTGTCGACCCTGTTGGTCCCGTTGCTCCTGTCGACCCTGTTGGTCCTGTTGGTCCCGTCGGCCCTGTCGACCCTGTTGGTCCCGTTGCTCCTGTAGCTCCTGTTGGGCCTGTAGCTCCTGTTGGGCCCGTTTCACCCGTAGCTCCCGTAGCTCCTGTTGGGCCCGTAGCTCCTGTTGGGCCCGTTTCACCCGTTGGTCCTGTCGACCCTGTTGGTCCTGTTGGTCCCGTAGCTCCTGTCGGCCCTGTAGCTCCTGTTGGGCCCGTTTCACCCGTTGGTCCTGTCGACCCTGTTGGTCCTGTTGGTCCCGTAGCTCCTGTCGGCCCTGTAGCTCCTGTTGGGCCCGTTTCACCCGTAGCTCCCGTAGCTCCTGTTGGTCCCGTAGCTCCTGTCGGCCCTGTGGCTCCTGTTGGGCCTGTAGCTCCTGTTGGGCCCGTTTCACCCGTAGCTCCCGTTGGACCTGTTGATCCCGTAGCTCCTGTCGACCCTGTTGGTCCTGTTGGTCCCGTCGGACCTGTGGCTCCCGTTGCTCCTGTCGGCCCTGTAGCTCCTGTTGGGCCCGTTTCACCCGTTGGTCCTGTCGACCCTGTTGGTCCTGTTGGTCCCGTCGGACCTGTGGCTCCTGTTGGTCCTGTTGATCCCGTTGGACCTGTTGATCCCGTTGGGCCTGTTGGGCCTGTTGGTCCCGTAGCTCCTGTTGGGCCCGTTTCACCCGTTGCTCCTGTTGATCCCGTTGGACCTGTTGGACCTGTTGATCCCGTTGGACCTGTCGACCCTGTTGGCCCTGTAGCTCCTGTTGGGCCTGTTGGTCCCGTAGCTCCTGTTGGGCCCGTTTCACCCGTTGCTCCTGTTGATCCCGTTGGACCTGTTGGACCTGTTGATCCCGTTGGACCTGTCGACCCTGTTGGCCCTGTAGCTCCTGTTGGGCCTGTTGGTCCCGTAGCTCCCGTTGCTCCTGTTGATCCCGTAGCTCCCGTTGCTCCTGTTGATCCCGTAGCTCCTGTTGGTCCTGTCGGCCCAGTAGCTCCTGTCGCACCCGTTTCACCCGTTGCTCCTGTTGGACCTGTTGGGCCCGTCTCACCAGATGAAGGCCCAGCTGGACCAGTGGGTCCGATTGGGCCTGGAACACCTTGGGGCCCTCTCGGACCAGGGGGGCCATTTTTTGGTATTTTACACGATCTTAACAAGTATTCAAAATTTTCTGGTGCGAGATCTGTAGTGATATTGAAAAAAGAGTTTTCAGCTGAAGCTATTTGAAATGCAAAAAGTAAATAACTTATTAAAAAAAATGCGGTTCGGCTCATTTGATAGAATTGTTGTTTAACGGAAAGGTCGCTAAGGGTATAACTTTTTGAACTTAAAAAGAAGATTTTACTTTCATATAGGCGAATTTGTTTAAGCAAACTATTTCTGTTTTCATTTTAAATTCGATACCTTATCTTTTTTCTTGTTTAAGAGAGGTTTTATGGAAAAAGAAATGCTTTTAGGGAAAAAAACGGCCTATGTAGAATATTATGCACCCGATTTACTTTTTCCCGTTCCTCGCTCCTTAGCTAGACAAAAAACAGGCATTCAAGAACCCTATCTTTACGATGGCGAAGATATTTGGAATGGGTTTGAACTTTCGTGGCTTAACCCAAAAGGCAAGCCACAAATCGCCCTTGCCGAATTCATATTCCCCTGCCATTCCCCCTACATTGTTGAGTCCAAATCCTTTAAACTTTATTTAAACTCATTTAATCAAACGAACTTTCCAAGTATAGAAGAGGTACAATCCGTCTTGCAAAAGGATCTTTCACAAACCGTCCAGGCAGATGTAAAAGTTCAAGTTTATTATCCCTCTCAAAAAATAGGACAAACCTTAACAGAATTTAAAGGTACCTATCTGGATGATCTTGATATCGTTACGGACAGTTATGAAGTTAACCCCAGTTTCTTAAGGGTTGGGCAAGAGATTGCTCAAGAAACCTTATTTAGTAACTTATTAAAATCCAATTGCATGGCTACAGGACAACCTGATTGGGGATCTCTTTTAATTCGGTATAAAGGGAAAAAAATTGATCATGAGGGCCTGCTAAAATACATTGTATCCTATCGAAGACATATCGGATTTGCTGAACATTGCGTAGAGCAAATCTTTCAAGATATCATGCAAGCCTGTGCCCCTGAATATCTGACCGTTTATGCGCGTTACACGAGGCGAGGTGGCTTAGATATCAACCCCTATCGATCAAACTTTGAAAAGAAGATCGATAATCAACAACATTTTCGGCAGTAAGCAAATCACGTTAAAAAAGCTTAAAACTTCTGATCATAGAAAAGCTAAATTTGCTATTCTTTTCTTTAGATAGCAAATGGAGGTTTTATGGCTCAGAATTTTACTGAAGCGGTTCAAAACGCAATTCAAGAAGCTTTTAGAGATGCCCAGGACCGGAAAAATACTGAGGTGACAGAAAGCCATCTGCTCCTCGCTTTTTTATCTGATCCTCAAGGATATTTTATCTCTGTTCTAAGCAACCTAAAAGCTAATGTCGAACTTCTACAACGTGATCTAGAAGGCTATCTCAAACATCTCCCCACTTTCAGTGGTTCTTCACAAGAACCGCCTACGGCATCAAGAAACTTAGCAAGCCGTCTGGCAGATGCTGAAAGTATTGCGAAAAAATGGGGCGATTCCTACATCAGCTCCGATCACTTTCTGCTATCATTCTGGAAACATGGTGGAGAGCCAATCGCTAGCTGGAAAAAGCAAACAAATATCAGTGATAAGGACTTGGAAGATCAAATTAAACGCATACGAGGTGATCGCCATATGGATTCTCCTAACGCAGAAGCAAGCTTACAAGCATTAGAAAAATATACCAAAAATCTTACGCAACTAGCAAAAGATGGAAAGCTTGATCCTGTTATTGGTAGGGATGAAGAAATTAGACGTACGATGCAAGTCCTCAGCAGAAGAACGAAAAATAATCCCATGCTTATCGGTGACCCCGGTGTTGGTAAAACTGCCATTGCCGAAGGATTAGCCCAAAGAATCGTTCAAGGGGATGTGCCAGAAACCCTTCGTAATAAACAATTACTCACCTTGGATATGGGAAGCTTAATTGCAGGTACGAAATATCGAGGCGAATTTGAAGAAAGACTAAAAGGAATTCTGACTGAAATAGAAAAAAATGAAGGAAGGATTATTCTTTTTATTGATGAAGTCCATACCTTAATTGGAGCGGGTGCTACTGAAGGGGCTATGGATGCGGCTAACCTGCTAAAACCGGCTCTTGCTCGCGGAACGTTGCATTGCATTGGTGCAACCACTTTAAATGAGTACCAAAAGCATATCGAAAAAGATGCCGCTTTGGAAAGGCGTTTCCAACCTGTTTTAGTAGCAGAACCCAGCTTAGAAGACTCCATTGCTATTCTAAGAGGCTTGAGAGAGAGATATGAAATCTTTCATGGGGTAAGAATCACAGAACCTGCAATCCATGCAGCCGTTTTCCTTTCTAACCGTTACATTACTGATCGTCAATTGCCAGACAAAGCGATTGATTTAATTGATGAAGCAGCAAGCTTGATCCGCATGCAGCTGGGAAGCAGGCCTTTACCTATTGACCGCAAGGAAAGAGAACTTGCAGGCTTAATTGTGGAACAAGAAGCTTTAAAAAGAGAGGATAGCGTTAGTTCAAAAGCCGAAGCTGAAAAACTTGAAGGAAAAATAGCAGAGATTAAAGAAGAATTAAACACCCTTAAACAACAATGGGATCAGGAAAAAAAGCTGATTGATGCCATTAAAGAAAAGAAAAATCGTTTAGAGCAAATGCGCTTCCAGGAAGAAGAGGCTGAGCGGCGCTCTGATTACAATAAAGTCGCTGAATTGCGCTACAGCGAAATCCCTAAACTTCAGAAAGAAATAGAATCAGCTGAAGCGGAACTTAATAAAAAAGCTGATCGTCTTTTGCAAGAAGAAGTCGATGAAAATTTGATTGCTCATGTAGTTTCTAAATGGACAGGGATACCCGTTCACAAAATGTTAGAGGGAGAAGCTCAGCGACTCCTCCATTTAGAAAAGGAGATTGAAAAAAGAGTTGTGGGTCAAGAAATGGCAGTAACAGCTGTTTGTGAAGCCATTCGCAGATCACGCTCAGGCTTAAGTGACCCAGGAAGGCCTGTCGGTGCTTTCCTTTTCTTAGGTCCCACTGGGGTTGGGAAAACCGAATTAGCCAAAGCACTTGCTGAGCAGCTGTTTAATCAAGAAGAAGCCCTTGTTCGCTTAGACATGTCGGAATACATGGAGAAACATAGCGTTTCTCGATTAATAGGTTCACCTCCAGGTTATATTGGATATGAGGAGGGAGGCCAATTAACCGAAGCTTTAAGGCGAAGACCGTACGCGGTTGTTCTTCTTGATGAGGTAGAAAAAGCTCATCATGATGTATTTAATATCCTTTTACAAATTTTTGACGATGGTCGTATCACAGATAGCAAGGGCCGCACGGTTAATTGTAAAAATGCTTTATTCATCATGACATCTAATCTTGGTTCCTCACAAATCTTAGAAAAAATTGCTCATAGCAAAACGCAATTATCTAAGGATGTGATTATGGAAATCCTAGACCCTATTTTAAGGGAGCACTTTAGACCCGAGTTTTTAAATCGCTTAGATGACATTCTGCCTTTCTTACCTTTACGCAGGGAAGACATGGAAAAAATCGTAGAAATACAGCTACAGCGCGTTCAAGGTCTTCTTAAAAATCGAGATGTCGCTCTTACATGGACAGCTGATCTTCTCAAATACTTAGCAGAAGAGGGCTATGATCCGGGATTTGGTGCAAGACCTTTAAAAAGACTCATTCAACAAACCGTATTAAACATGCTATCCGATGCTATTTTAAAAGGAGAAATTCCTAATAATAGCGCAGTAGAGTTATTTTATGATGGCAAAAAACCTGGTTTTAAGTTGATTTAGAGATGAAGCTCCCTTACCTTAAGGGAGCTTTAATTTAAAAAGCCATATTCAACAGGAATTTTTACATAAAATAACTTGAGTCCTTCTTGTTTTAAAAGCTCGAGTAGCTGCTCTCCTTTTACTTCATCACTGATAAATACAACCTCAACAGGTACGTTAGAAGCTAATTCAAAAAAACGTTCTTCATAAACGATCCCATCCCTACCGAACCCTTCAATGGCTCTAAACACTGACCCGCCTTGTACACCTACCTCTTTTGCTTTTTCAATCAACCATTCATAAAGCAAAATGTCGTCACGTTGTGTATGTTCATGTACATAAAACTTTAATTGAACTCCTGTCATTTAACCTCCAACAAATTGGTAAACTATTTTAGAAACCATGTAACCTAAAAACACCATTAGGATCGATCCCACCACATGACAGCCAATTAAAACTGCAAACCAAGCAAGTTCTTGTTTTGATATAAGCAGCAATGCTTCAGCAGAAAAAGTAGAAAAGGTGGTTAAGCTACCTAAAAAACCTGTTGTTATAGCTAAACGAACTTGATACGACACAAAAGAATGCTCTGTTGTCAGGAATACGACAATCCCCATCAAAAAACATCCTAAAAGATTTGCCACGAGCGTCCCGAAAGGAAAAGGTAGGAAGATGGGGTTCAGATAAACGCCAAGACGCCATCTTAAAAGGGCTCCTACCACCGCCCCCAGTGCGATATAGCATGCAGAAAGCATCCCTACTTAATCCTTTTGATTTTATTAATACCATTCAACGCTGCAATACGATAGCCTTCAGCATAGGTAGGATAATTGAAAATTTGATCAATGAAGTAATCAATCTTGGCATTAAAAGAAATAGCTAATTGTCCTATGTGAATGAGTTCAGTGGCAGATCGGCCAATAATATGAACCCCTAGGATGTCTAACGTTTCGGCGTGAAATAAAATTTTAAACATTCCAATATTACTACCAGTGATATGGCTTCGCGCAATTTCATAGTAATAGGCTCTGCCTATTTCATAATGAAACCCTAAACGCTTGAGTTCTTCTTCGGTATATCCACAGCTTGAAATCTCAGGGATTGTATAGATGCCAATGGGGTATAAAGATGGGAAATAATGAGTTTCATAACCACACGCATGTCTTGCCGCAAGACGTCCTTGTTCCATGCTTGTTGAAGCAAGAGAAGGGCCACCAATCACATCCCCAACAGCATAAATATGGGGAACAATTGTTTGAAATAAGGGATTCACAGGGATATAACCCCTCTCATTTAGAGCAAGACCGGCATTTTCAATATGAAGTGAATCCACTGCGGATGATCTTCCCAAAGCATACAAAAGAACATCGGCTTCCAAATGGGAGCCATCTTTGAATGTAACTCTAGCTCGATCCCCTATTCTCTTAATTTCAACTGGTTCCTTATTACCTTTAAATCTAAGACCAAGTTCTGTTAGCGCTGTTTGTAAAATGATGGCAATTTCAGGATCTAAAAGAGGTAAAATATGATCTTTTCGATCGATAATAGTCACTTCAGTTCCCATTGTGGCAAAAAAACTGGCATATTCCGAACCTATAATGCCACCCCCCAGAACGAGCATATTTTTGGGTATTTTATCAATTCCTAGTAACCTGGTTGAATCTAATATAACATCATTATCAAAAGGCACATTGATAGGATTTCTTGGCTTAGAACCCGTAGCGATAATAAAAACATCGGCCCGAATTTGATGACTTAAACGAAATTCCCTATCAATAACAATAACCATACGAGGGTTTTCAAAACGGGCATTTCCGATAATTAATCGAATACCATTCTTCTTTAGCTGCCGATAGACAAGATTTCTTTCATCTTCTATGACCTTATATAAACGCTTCGCTAGGTGACTAATGGAAATATTCTCGATATCAATTTGTCCCACATTAAAAAGATCACGGTCATAGAAACGAGTAAAATCGATAATTGCTTCCCTAATTGTCTTTGAAGGAATCGTACCATTATAAAGACAATTTCCTCCTGGCTCTAGGTCTTTTTCAAGAACAATCACCTTCTTTCCGACCTTCGCTGCTTGGATCGCAGCTTTTTGCCCAGCTGGACCCGATCCTATGACGACTATATCAGCAAAAACTTCTTCCATACCGGCCTAATTGCTCCATTTCAAGTATTATGTTAAAATAAAAATTAGAGATTTCATTCTTACATGCCTGATTTCTTGACCTCAAAAGGTGTCAAATAAACCTTATGTAGAGGATAATTGAAAGTTATGTCAAAAACAAATTTTACTAAAGTAGAAAAAGCAATCGATGAAGGTCTTCAACAAATGATTATCAATCATCTCCTAGACCTTGCTGATGCGAACCATCCCGAACAAGAAAGCCAGTCTCTCTCCCCTGAGCAAAAAAGCTCTTTAATCCAAACTTTGAGCAGGAACTTAAAAAAATTGAGCAGGATAGACCAAGAGTCCTTTCAAAAATTAAGCCCCTTAAAGAATGACCTTAAAAAATTAATGCTTTCCCAAGGGGGTCTAACGCCAGAAGAATGGAAAAAAATTAAGGAAATAAAAGAAAAAATAGAGGGCTACAAACAGGAGATAGCAAAAAAGATTCCTCAACTATCTGATGATCAAATTATTGAAGAAGAAAGAATTAAGCATATTAATAAACGTTTTAATATCAATGAAAAATGGCTTCCATTAAAATAGAATAAAGCATCTTTTTCTTGAATTTTATCTCTCTCCTTTGTTATTTTTATTTCTTTAAGCTGAATTTTCTGGAGTATCTATGTCCAAATGCTGTCAAGTTACAGGAAAAAAAACGACCCGTGGTTATAAATATGCCATTAGGGGTATTGCCAAAAAGAAAAAAGGAATCGGGCTAAAGGTTACAGGTAAAACAAAACGCCGTTTTGAGCCCAACCTAGTTAAAAAACGTTTTTGGTTTGCTGACGAAAATCGTTTTGTTACCTTACGTATTTCGACTCAAGCAATGCGCACAATTGATAAAGTAGGTCTATCACAAGTTATTCGTGATCTTCGCCTACAAGGTCAATCTATTTAATTTCTCTCTTTAAAAGATTCTTCCCCAAGGGAGAATCTTTTTTCTTTCCTTCTTTCCTCTTTTTATCTATACAAATGGTTAATAATGAAACAGTTTTATCAAAAGCCCCCTTTTGGTTAAATTTTATTTTATTATTAGTTTTATTTACTTTTTAGTTAACTAATGTTAAAATACTCTTTATTAATTATATAAAAGAGGTATTTAATGTCATCTATTTCTACAATAGATAATATTATTATGACAGAACCTTTGCCATCTTTTAAAAATCCTATTAAAACAGGCTATAAGCATTTTAAAAATGGCTTAGGATTTGTAGCTAAAGAGATCGGTGACGGAGGAACTGTCAATACAGTCGCCAAGTTTGCAAGGCGATTTTTTGAGTTTCTGGCCATATTTGAACCATTAACTCCTTTTGTCAGCGTTCCCGCCAATTTCTTAAAAAACTTTTCCGAGCTTTTTAAAGTATTGGGGATCTTTAAAAATACTCATGACGTTTTAACCGCCAAGAAAGTCATCAACCTAGTTCGATCTGTTTTGGGTGTCACTATTTGTGCAATGAGCATTGCTAAACTAGTAGAGGCTTTCCGATGGATTAACCTCGGTAAAGTTGCCACTTCCTTTGGAAAAATCCCTGTACTTGGAGCCGCTTCTGTCGTTCCTTTAGGAACAGTGATGGGTTGGTTAGAAGCATTGAAAGCAGCGATTGATATATCGATTGCCATTAAAAACTTAATCAACCTTTCTAAAAAGGTCGACAAAATCAATCAGAAGAAAAATTTCTGGGTCGAACCCCTTACTGAAAAGAAGTGCGAAAAGCGTATCTACAAGTATGAAGCAAAAGAAGCAGTGTTAACAAAAGAGATCGATCAATTACAAAAGGAAAAAGCAACAGCATTCGATAAAGCCGAAAAATGGAACGAAAAAAGAGAAGGAGCACTTCAAACCAGGAAGGATAAACTAGAACAGCAAAACAAAGTTAGACGTTGTTTCACAAAATCATCTAATCTCTTAAGGAAAGTGGTATTACGCAAAGAAGATCGCAAACTCAAAAAATGGTTACAGATTAATCAACAGCTGGAAGCAAACTTAAAAACAAAAAATGAAGCCCTAGGCAAAATCACTCAAAAGAAAATTGGCTGGGCAAGTATCGGTACTACCCTCCATAAAGTGAGTGTGATAGGTCAAGATTCCCTAAAAGAGGACCTAGATAAGATCAACACAATGAAAGAAGCTAAATTAAATAAATGGAAATTCAAAAAGTCGAATGTACGTTTACAGCAATTTAAAGAATCGATGAGTGTATTCGTGAATGGAGCGGTGATTGTGATGGTTACGGGAAGCACCGTTCTTTTCTTTATCGGATTATTCGGGACACCTGTTGGAGGAGCTGTTGTTCCTATCCTTCTTCCAACCTTAGGTTTGGTGATTGCGGGTGTGGGTGTTGGTATGCTCTTTTTTAAAAGATCAAAAGGAAAAGAAATCAAGGGAGTCGAGCTACCGAAACTATCTAACGAGGATCCTGTTAAAAGGATGCTCCAAAAGAGGCAACTTGAAAAAAACAGGGTCGATCTCGTCAGGAACAGGATGAAGAAAGCTATTCTTCAATCCAACGATGACAATCTCTCTGTTGTTGAAAAAGACACTGCACCCGCTGCTTAAGTTATAAAAAGCGCACGTAATCGTGCGCTTTTTATTTCCCTATTTTAAATTAAGAAATAACCCCTCCAGGAGTTACTGTTTCTATCGACACGAGCTCTAGAATATGGTCATCCTTGCCAGCCAATAACATCCCTTGACTTTCAATGCCCATTAACTTAGCAGGCTTTAAGTTTGCCACAACAACCACCTTTTTCCCTATCAGTTGATCTGGGGAATAATGCTCACGAATCCCTGCAACGATCTGTCTAACTTCCGCTCCAATGTCTACCTTAATCTTAAATAATTTTTTACTTTTAGATACGGGTTCCGCTTCTAAAATTTTGCCCACTCTTAAATCAATTTTTTGAAAATCCTCGTAGGAAATGAGCTCTTTTTGGGATTCATTTTTTTTCTTACTTTTCTGGCTTAGAAGATCAAGTTTTTTAATCTCTTGTTCAATCTGCTCATCTTCAATCTTCTTAAAAAATAGGATTGGCTGGCCCAAGGCTTGGTAAGCTGGAATTGTCTCAATTAGTAATTGGTCCCATCCCTTATCCTCTAAACGTCCTGTAAATCCAAGAAGATGGAATAGCTTTAAAGCTGAATCGGGTATAATGGGATAAGAAATAACAGCTAAGGCCTTTAAGCATTCAAAGCAGCAAGCAAGCGTTGCTTGCAAACGATCTAGATGGCCCTTTTTGACATCCTCCCAAGGTCGCTTACTATCAAAGTAAGCATTCCCACTTTGAGCCAGCTCCATGATTAATTGGCTAGCTCTTCTTACCTTAAAATGGCTATAAGCTTCTTTGATTTGTTGAGTAATTCTTCTTATTGATTCTAAAAATTCAAAATCTTGGCTTTGCAAGTGGTCTAAGGGAGGAATTAAGCCTTTTGTTTGATTATGAGCAAAAACAACGATGCGATTAACCAAATTACCCCATTTGCCCAAAAGGTCGCTATTGCAACGCTGTTGAAAATCAAGCCAGGTAAACTCTGAATCTGATGTCTCCGGAGCATTAGCGGCTATTGTATAACGAATCTGATCTGACGTATAATGGTTAAAAAAATCTTCGAGATCAATAGACCATCCATCAGACTTACTAAATTGC
This sequence comes from Parachlamydiaceae bacterium HS-T3, assembly GCA_000829755.1. Lineage (GTDB taxonomy): Bacteria > Chlamydiota > Chlamydiia > Chlamydiales > Parachlamydiaceae > HS-T3. Next base: position 187,591 of record BBPT01000001.1, on the reverse strand, counting down.
CTTCCTTCAAGATTGTAGAATTCATTTGCTGGTAACTCATCGACAAGCTTGTAAGGTTGATTTTGTCCCATTGTCATCGCTGGAAAAATAACAGAATGAAAAGGAATATTATCTTTACCTATAAAATGAACGAGTTTGGTCTCAGGATCACACCAGTAGCTTTCCCACCCCTCAAGAGAACCATTTTTTTGAGCCCATTCCATGCTGGACGATATGTACCCTATAGGAGCATCAAACCAGACATACAGCACCTTTCCCTCAGTATCTGGTAAAGGGATAGGTACCCCCCAATTTATATCACGAGTGATAGCTCGGGGTCTTAGCTCTTTAATATAGCCTTTAACAAAATTAATGACGTTTGGTTTCCAATTTTTCGTTTCAAGCCACTTTTCTAACTGATTCTGAAACTTATCTAAGAGAAAAAACCAATGCTTCGTTGGTTTTTTGATTAAAGAAGAATTAGAAATTTTAGATCTAGGATCGATTAAATCGATAGCCTCATATGAGGCTCCACAGCTAGGGCATTCATCTCCTCGAGCTTCTTTAAAGCCACATTTAGGGCATGTTCCAACGACATAGCGATCGGCTAAAAATTTTTGATCTTGTTCGGAATAAAGCTGCTCAGTCACCTTTTCTTCAATATAACCATTCTTGAATAAATCTAAGAAAAACTGTTGAACAACCGGAATGTGTCCTGGCCAGCTCGTTCTTGAAAAATGATCAAAGGAAATATTCAGTTTGTTAAAGAAATTCTTATTGATTTCATGATAATGAGCCACATGCTCTTGTGGTGTACGTTTAGCTAATTCAGCTGATAAGGTAATGGCAATGCCATATTCATCTGAACCAGAAATAAATAATACATCGTTTTTTAACAAACGTTCGAATCGAGCATAGCAATCAGCAGGGAGGTAGGCCCCTGCAATGTGACCAAAATGCAGAGGTCCGTTAGCATAGGGTAGGGCAGAGGTAATTAGAATTTTTTGCGGCATAAGTTATTTTTGTTCAACATTAATTAAAGTGATTTTACGTGGCTTTTGAACAATAAGAACCTCAAATTCAGTATTGGGCACAATCTTCCATCCAAGAAGAATTTTTGTTCCTACGTCCACATACAAAGGACCGGGCTTTTTCAACGCTGTTTCAAAGTCAATCATCCGGGGAGCAGGTTGAAGAGACGAGAATTCTGTCTGAAAGCCATCAAGACTGTTATGGGCCTGCCTAATTTCTTTTTTCGTATCTTCGCTCAGACTTCCCCATGAAATGAAATTTCCTGGGTACCTCTTTTGGATGAAGGACCAGTCTACTTTAATTTTGTCATTCCATGTCAAGGCGTTAGGAAAAATCCGCCCTGTCTCACGGCAAAGAGCAGCCTTATCAATATCAAACATGCGGTTGTCATAATCATGCAATTGATACAGATAGCGAAGAATTTGATCTTTTAGAGAAAAAGTCAGGTCCCTTGCTTTTCTTAAAGGCAGCCCTGTATAAGGGCTTGGGCAAACATCATCCCTATTTTGCTTTAAACTATAGGTAAAATACAAGATGAGCAAAACAAGAACGACTAGAACCAATATAACAAAAAAAACAAAATCAGCTTCAGTACCCATTACAAGACTTTATGATAAGCGTCGATTTTTTCTTTTTTGATAAGCTCCTTCTGAAGACTCTTTTTTATCTTCAAAAGCGATGATTTTACTATCTTCGAAGATGTCTTCTAACTGATCTTTCCCCTGACGAATTTCTTCTAAGATTAAAGCAGCAGGATTTTGAATCTCGAATTTGGGAACTCTAGGCGAGCGACCGCTTTTGATATAATGATCAACATATTTAATGGCATAATTAACAAGATCAAACTGGCTTTTGAACTTATTACCAAGAGTTTCATTGGTTAAATTATCTTTAGTTTCCATAAATTTCCTTTAATTATGTCTTTTAACTTTCCTAAAATCTATCAGCCTTCAATAAGAGAAGGATTGCTGATTAAGCGCTTTACTTTATGGCTTTCGGCAATAATAATGCTTTTTAATACCTGGAAGGCCTTCTGTAACTTCTCATTCACAATTAAATAGTCGTAATGAGGAATTGCTTGTAATTCGGTCTTCGCCCATTCTATACGTCTTTCAATTTCTTCGATACTATCTGTTTGCCTTTGCAGTAATCTAGCTCTCAACGCTTGAATCGAAGGGGGCTTAATAAAAATGAAGATCGCGTCTAACTTATTCAGCAACTGCAAAGCACCTTGGGTGTCAATCACCAAAATGACATGATGCCCTTTAGCTGTTTCATATTCTACCCAGCTTTTCGATGTACCATAGTAGTGTCCATGCACTTTGGCATACTCTAAAAAGTCATTCTTGGCAATTTTATCTTCAAAGTGCTCCTGGCTAATAAAATGATAATGAACACCATTTTTTTCATTTTCACGTTTACTACGGGTTGTAAAAGATAAACTCTGCCTAATTTGGGAAAATTCCTCTGTCAACATATTCGCAAGGGTTGTCTTCCCTGTGCCAGCAGGAGCACTGATAATAAATATTAAACCCCTTTTTAGATTTCCTAATAATGGCATTTTACTCAATATTCTGAACTTGTTCGCGAATTTTTTCCAACTCACCTTTAATTTGCAAGCAAAGCTGGATACCTTTCAAATCGGATAATTTTGAATTCATGGTATTTATTTCTCTAAAAAGCTCTTGCAACAAGAATTCTAAATTTTTACCAACCAGTTCTGGAGATGACATCATGATTCTAAATTGCGACAGATGAGAATAGAATCGAGTAATCTCCTCTGTGACATCAACTCTTTCTGCAAACAGAGCAATTTCAGTTAAAATTCTTTGGTCTGTAATTTCTATTTGTCCCCTAACTTCTTCAAGTCTTTTCAATAGCTTTTCTCGATATTTACTAGGTGTTTGATCGGCTATCATTTGAATTTGCGAAAGAAGAGTAGACATCAGTTGTAATCGGCTTTCAAAATCCGCAATAATCGCTTTCCCTTCTTCCTCTTTCATTTTTATAAAATTTGCCAGGGCTAGGAGAACGGCTTCTTTAAAAAGACTCCCAATACGATCATTATCCTGGACCGATTCTTGGGTAAAAATCGATGACTGCTCGAGCAGAAACTTCAAGAGAAGCTTACTATCTTCTTCTGTCTTAAGAAAGGTGTTTAGCTGCTGAACAACATTTTGATACTGCTCAATAGCTCCCCAATTGATAACAAGTTTAGATAAGACACCGGTAGGCGCTGAAAATGTCACACGCAAACTCACCTGCCCCCTACTTATCGTCCCCTTTAGCCATTCTCGTACTTCAGGCTCATATCCAGATAGCTCTTTAGGCAGGTTAATATTTAAATCGAAATGTTTTCGATTAATCGACTGTATCTCAACAACAAATCTAACGCTACTGTCCTCTACGATTCCTTTACCATAGGCTGTCATGCTTCGAATCATTTAAACGTTCTCTACTTTAATGAAGAAAAGGATTCATTCTTCTACAGTTAAAGAAGAAAATTTTAACTAACAAAGCCTTAATTTAAAAGCTGAATATCTAAAATTTGTTGTTTTAAAACGCTATTTTAGCTTAAAATATTGTTTTAAACATTTTTATATGTAGATCATTTATGAATATTAGCAGTGTATTAACTAATTTTCATCTTGAAAATTATCAATTTTACAAAATTGATCAAAAAAACAATTCTTTTGTTTTTACGCGTTTAAATCACCAAGATTTTTTGATTCAACATCAATTAACTTCCCTAATCACAGAAGGGTTGCTGGCCTTACATTCAACAGTAGACAACAGAGTTTATCTGAATAAGAATATTGTCAAAAAAATAGATGAAAGTTCGTCCGCTTCGCTACCGAAAATATCTCAAGTTAAAAATTCTCTCAATGTTTCATTACCAGTAAATGACGAGGTAGAATTCTGCGAGATCACGGATGAACTGCAGCTGAACTTAAAATTAGCTATCAGCGTGATCGATCCAGAAATCACCAGTATACCTATCCCAGAAGAGAACGAAAGCCCTAAACCTGCTTTACCCAAGCAATTCCTTCCCCCACACTACTTTTATAAAAGTTCGTTTTCAAAAGGCACTCTCTCAGAGGAATTCATTTTAAGAAAAAGCGTTTCCCCTCATTCCTCACCTTACAAAAGAGAAAGCGAGAAAGATGAAATTGCCAATCAGAAAAAACGCAATAAAGAATACGAAGAAAGGTTAGCAGAGGAAAAACAAGGCCACCTAAAGGAAATGCTTCTAAGGTATGGTTTAAAAAAAGAAAGTTTAAAAAAATATTAAAAAATAATTTTTTCACCCAAGGGCAGACATGGGATTTAACCCTATCATTACTTCAGCTACTTCTACGCTATATTACAAAAATGATCAATTGTACGAAGAATCAGTAGATAATAGACTTAGTAACATCTGCCGCCGTATTTTTTGTCGTTCATGCTACAACCCCAACCTCATTTTAAATCATATAAAACAGATAATCCTTGAGTCGCCTTCTTTAAGCGCAGAACAACGAAATAGAGCTCTTAAAAATTATACGACTGTCATCGCCAAAGCTAATAGTGATTGTAAAAAATATGAAAAAACCAACCTAATCATAAAAATTTTCAAATGTATTTTATTTGGGAAGCCAAAAGCGATCAGGAAAGACCTGCTTCAGTTTCAAACACAACATACCGAATTAGAGCAAGCGATAGGTAAACTTAAGGGGCTAGCGCTAGGAGATATTATGACACTCTCTACCTGTAAAGAATTGCTTAATACTGTAAAAAACAACTTCATAACTGCGTATGAAGAGCAACTGTTTGATGTTATGGATCTATTGTTTCCTAAGCTGGTTGAACATGTTACGCATTTAAATAATCAAGAAGAAGAAACTTCTTGCTCAGAGTTCGCTGATTTGGAAACGATTGTAAATATTTTAACTCCAATGTTGGATCATCCACGTTTTAACAATTCACTGCATGTGTTAAAGGATGCGATCGATAAGAAAGTTCAAAAAGTTCAATCTGAGTTTAATGAACATCTAGATTATGACATTGACGCTTCTATTATAGATACAGAATTCTTTGGAGAACTAAACATTGCCTACCCTTCTGATCTTTTATCAATGATTAGGGGTGATTTACCCGAGCTTCTGAGAACTAAAGAAGACCCTGCCGAAATAGATTTACATGGTCTTAAGCGAAATAACGCGCCTAACCTAAAGAAAATACTAGTACATCTCGAGCTTTTTTATATTCGCGATTTGCAAGAGAAAGATATTTATTCAAAAACGGCCTTCAAAAGGTATCTTCAAACTGTAAATATAGCCAAGTTAAGTGATCTTGTTAAAAACGTAGAATAATTAGAAAAGCGGGAGCTGAGATTCCTCTTCTTCTGTGATCCCCTTTAGCAATTGGATAGGTTTAAAGTTGCGGTGGATAGGGGACGGGCCGTGTTGATTGAGAGCATCGAAGTGCTTTTTCGTACTATAGCCTTTATGCTGTTTAAACCCATAGACAGGCCACTCTTTATCATACTCGTCCATAATGCGATCACGCGTTACCTTTGCAATAATCGCTGCTGCCATAATCGATTGTGAGAGCAGGTCACCCTTAATGATCTTAATGGAAGGAATTTCATGGTGATGAAGTTTTAACCCATCCACCAACAAAAAGTCTGGTTTGAATCGAAGATTTTCTATCGCTTGACACATAGCCATAATTGTCGCTTGATAAATGTTAACCGCGTCAATTATTTTATGGTCCACGACACCAACACCGAAAATAACATCTGGATCTTCGGTTATTTTCTGATATAGCTTCTCCCTTTGCAAAGGGTTTAACAGCTTACTATCGTTAATGTCTTTAAAAAATTTGCCTTCTGGAATGATGCATGCCCCAGCAGTTACCGGCCCTGCGAGAGGGCCTCGACCTGCTTCGTCAAGACCAGCAATAAGTTTAAACCCTTGCTGCCTCACTTCGTCTTCGTATTTAACTAGGCTGCGTAATCGCTTAGTAACACGCACCATAAAATTGCTTAGGACTCAGAATTTACTTGAGCTTCTTCAACTTGCTCAACAACAGGCTCATTAGCTTCTACAGCCTGGGTTTGCTTTCTAGCGACAACACGACCTTTAACTTTTGCAGCTTTACCCGTTGTTCCTTTCAGGTAGTAAAGCTTGCTTCTTCTTACTTTACCTTCTTTCACAACTTCAATTTTAGAGATACGTGGACTATGTAAAGGGAATACTTTAATCATTCCTTCACCATAAGCAACACGGTGCACAGAAAAAGTTTCAGAAAGACCTGAACCCTTACGTGCAATTACAGTTCCAGAAAAAATTTGTGTTCTTTCTTTTTCACCTTCAACAATACGTGTATGTACACGAATTGTATCTCCAACGTGGAAATTTTCTACATTTTTCTTGAGCTGCTTCTGCTCTAACTTTTGAATCGTATGATGCTTACTCATTTTATCTCCTTAACACATCTTATTAGATCAGGCCGAACGCGCGCTGTCTTTTCTAACGCCATTTTCTTGCGCCATTCAGCAATTTTTTTATGATCACCATTTAATAATACTTCGGGAACTCTACTTCCCTCAAAAACCTCAGGTCTTGTGTAATGCGGACAATCTAAAATCCCATCCTCAAAGGAATCCTGGTCAGCTGCATCTTGACTCCCTAATACCGAGGGAACAAATCGTGCTACGGCATCGACAAGGACAATTGCAGGCAGGCAACCATTTGTCAGCACATAATCACCAATGCTAATTTCTTCATCGACATCACTTTGGATGACTCTTTCGTCCACTCCTTCATAATGGCCGCAAAGCAAGATCAGATGCTCTTTTCTTGCAAGTTCTCGACACTTCATTGCTGTAAGTGGTTGACCTTGTGGTGAAAGATAAATTACATGGCTATTAGTACTTTTGGAAGCCCTTATCGCTTTTGCAACAGGTTCCGCCATTAGTACCATTCCGGGCCCCCCCCCGTAAGGACGGTCATCAACTTTGCGCCATTTATTTTCCGCGAAATCACGGATATCAATCAGGCGCACATCCAAAAGGCCTTTTTTAATTGCTTGCTTCAATATACTTTCATTAAATGGTCCAGTGAAATATTCAGGAAATAATGATAGAATATCAAAACGCATGATGACTAATCAAGCTTACGCTTTTGCCTCTTTACGACCCTTCCTCTTAGCCAAAGCTTTTGCTCTTTTAGCAACCGCTTTTTCTGTCTGTAATTTCATTACTGCAGGTAATTGGCGGTGGAGTAAAGCTTCAACATTTTGAGAAATTTCTGCCCCAAGATCAAGCCAGTGTTGAACTCTTTCTTGATTAAGGAATAAATTTTTCTCATCTTCGCTTTCAAAAGGATTATACCATCCTAAAGATTCGACATATTTGCCATCACGCGGTGAACGTGCATCGGCAACAACCACGCGATAAAAAGGTCTATTGGTACGACCTTGTTGTCGCAATCTAATTTTTAACGCCATAGGGATCCTCCCATCATCTTTTGCATTTGTTTCATATTTGGCATGTTTTTAAAAAACTGTTTTGCTTGTTTAAAAGATTTTACAAGCTTGTTGACATCATCTATCTTTACCCCACTACCTCTAGCTATTCTATTTCGCCTCGAAGGGGCTAATTCGCATCTCTCTTCACGCTCCTCTCGTGTCATGGATTGGATAATGGCTTCAACCTTATAAAATTCTTTTTCATCAAAATCAAAATTTTTCAATTGGCTTGCTCCTGGCAACATTCCAATCAAACTTTTTAACGGTCCCATTTTTTTAAATGTTTGGATTTGGCTAAGATAATCTTCATAAGTAAAGGTAGCGTCTCGAATTTTTTTCTCAAGTCGTTTCGCTTCGTCTTCATTGATATGCTCCTGAGCCTTTTTCACAAGATTAATCGTATCTCCCATCCCTAAAATACGATCAGCCATGGACGCAGGGTTAAACACCTGAAGATCATCTAATTTTTCACCAACGCCTTCAAATTTTAAAGGCTTTCCTGTTACCTCGCGGATAGATATAGCAGCACCGCCACGTGTATTTCCATCCAGCATCGTTAAAATAGAACCAGTAATTGTAATACGTTTATTAAACTCCGCTGCCGTATTTACAGCATCTTGCCCTAAAGCTGCGTTGGCGACAAACAACACTTCATGGGGATTTGTAAGGGCTCTAATTCTTTCGAGCTGAGACATGAGTTCATCATCAATATGCAGACGTCCTGCCGTATCTAAAATAAGAACATCAAAAGCCTCACCTCTAGCTTTATCTAAAGCGGCTTTTGCAACCTTAACAGGGTCATTTTCACCTTCGATCGAAAATACCGGTACATCAAGTTGGCTTGCTAAAACTTTTAACTGTTCAATCGCTGCGGGTCTCTGCAAATCACATGCTGCCAATAGAATTTTATTAACAGTGGATCTTTTTTTTAAGAGTTTGGCTAATTTAGCACTAAGTGTCGTTTTTCCAGCCCCTTGCAAACCACATAGCATCACTACAGAAGGCTTATCTTCTAGATTTAAATCAACCTCACTCCCCCCCATAAGCTGAACCAGCTCATCGTGAACGATTTTAATAAACTGTTGTCCGGGAGTCACCGATTTGATTAAAGTATCACCTAAGGCCTTCTCCTTCACCCTCTTAATTAGCGCTTTAACCACACCATAGTTGACATCTGCTTCAAGCAAAGCCATGCGCACATCGCTCATAGCTTCTGCGACATTCTCTTCAGTTAGCTTTTTTTTGCCAGCTAGCCTCGAAACAAGGCCGTGCATTTTTTCACTTAAAAAGTTTAGCATAATTAAAATTTTAGCTTAGAAGCGAATTGAACCATTATTCTGTTAAGTGCGTTAATCATACTCAAAATTTCATTCAGTTTCAAGGGAAAAGAACCTATCTTTACCTGACCAATCTTTTTCAAGAAGAGGATTTTTCCAATAAGGCTGAAGAAAAATTTCTTTCATTGATTCCCCTTGGTTATATCCAATCTCAAACCAAACCGCACCACCACTCCTTAAAACGGATCTGCCATTTCTCGCAAAGCGCTTATAAAAACTCAATCCTTGGTCAGGAGCTAACAAGGCTTGCATAGGCTCAAAACCTTTTACAGAATTCTCTAATCGCGCAAAGTCTACCTCAGAAATATAAGGAGGATTGCAAACAACAAAGTCAAACTGCCTCCCATGAACAGCATCTAAAAAATCTCCCTGCAACAATTCAATTTCCACATGGTTGCTTTGGCTATTTTCTTTCGCGATTTTTAACGCATCAAAAGAGATATCCGTTGCCACAACTTGCAATTCTGGAAATTGCTTTTTTAGAGAAATGCTAATGCACCCCGAACCACAACACAAGTCTAAAAGGGATTTACCTTTTAAATCCCGCTTTTGAAGCTCTTTAAACACTTTATCGACGAGGATTTCTGTTTCTTGCCTTGGAATTAAGACAGCAGGAGAGACTTTAAATCTACAGTGATAAAAATCAACACCCCCAACAATATATTGCAGGGGCTCACCTTTTGCCCGTCGCGACAATCTATCCCTTAGTTCATTCAATTCTCTTTCTTCAATCGGACGGTCAAAATAGAGATAAAGATCTAATCGCGTAAGCTTCAAAACACTCGCCATCAGATCTTCAGCATCACGACGTGCTTGTGAAATTCCTTTTTGCATTAAATGCTGGGCAGAAAGAGAAAGGATCTCCGCTAAAGTTTTCACTTATGCAGCCATCATTTTTTCATAAAAATAAGCTACGAGAGCCGCGCTGATCTCTTCAAGATCACCTTCCATAACGTAGTCAAGATTGTACTTGGTAAGATTAATTCGATGATCTGTGATTCGATTTTGAGGGAAGTTGTAAGTGCGTATTCTTTCAGAACGATCCCCAGTACCCACTTGCGATGATCGAGAGTCAGAGATCTCTCTCGCCTTCTTTTCTCGTTCGATTTCCGCAATTTTTGCTTTTAACAAACGTAAAGCTTTTTCTTTATTTTTATGCTGACTACGTTCCTCTTGACAATAGACAACAACACCTGTCGGCATGTGAGTCAACCGAACAGCACTATCTGTTGTATTAACATGTTGTCCTCCAGCCCCTGAAGAGCGGTAGGTGTCAACACGAAGGTCTTTTTCCTCTACTTTCACGTCAACATCGTCTTCATCTGGCTCAAGCAACACTGCAACAGTGATAGCTGAAGTGTGAACTCGACCTTGCGCCTCAGTATCAGGCACTCTCTGAACGCGATGCGTGCCGCCTTCATAGCGAAGATAACGGTAAACATTTGGCCCCGAAAGAACCATTACATATTCTTTAAAGCCACCCATCTCAGAAGGGGTACTCGACAAATGCTCATACTTCCATCCCATTCTGTCAGCGTACATTTTGTACATCCGCACGCAGTCGCCAACAAAAAGAGCGGCCTCATCCCCACCTGTACCTGCACGTAACTCAAGAATGGTGTTCTTACTATCATTAGGATCTGGAGGAACCAGAAGGTGACTTAAACGGTTTTCTAAGTTAATAATTTCATGTTCGAGTTTAGCTATGTCGTCTTGCAACATAGCGCCAAACTCGGTTTCCTTTTCTAATTCCAGTAAGGACTTGTTGTCTGCTAATTCTTTTTGCGCCCTTTCTAGACGCTCGGAGACAGCTTTAACTTCTGTAAGATGAGAGTGCTCTTGCGTTAAAGCTCGGTACTGTTTCTGATCGCTTAAAACAGCAGGATCACCAAGTAAAGCTTCCACTTCAGACAAACGCGAAAGCAACTTCTCAACTTTTTTGCTAATTAACATAAATTCTGAGTTTTACGGCAGGAGGTTTAAACAGATCGATTATTTTTGTGCATCAGCGGTTTGTTTTTTAGCATTAGATTGCTGCATGTAACGCTTATTAAATTTATCCACTCTACCTTCAGAGTCCACAAACTGAGTACTACCCGTAAAGAAAGGATGAGATTTAGATGAAACAGAAACGCGATACAGAGGGTATTCTTTCCCTTCAAAAGTAGTTGTTTCCTTTGTTGTAATCGCTGATCCACAAACAAAACGAAAACCAGTTGCTGAGTCTTCAAAAACAACATCTCGGTATTCTGGGTGCGTATTTTTTTTCATATTACTTCTCCGTGTTTTGCTAAATTCTACTTTTTGGTCGAGTTAAAATCAATGCTTAAATGGACCACAATAGTATAAAAGCAACACAATAAATAATTAATATTTAAATGAAGATAAATATTATTTATTCACTTTTATTAAAAAATTTAATAAAATAAGTGGCAGTTTTAAACAATAAATTCAACAATGAATCAAACAAACAAAAATTTAACTCTTGATTTATCTACTTCTAACTCCTCAACAAATCTGTTGGTTAAGGACGTTAAAAGAAAAGTTTTTTTCTATCGAAATATTTTTTTACTCTTAGGGGTTGTTTTCCTCTGTCTAACTGAAATTATTTTTTTTCACTCCACGAACTGGCACTTTAAACTCCTTTTTGGACATATGCCTTCATTAAAAACCTTTGTCTCACTCTTGTCAGGCAGCCTTGCGCTTATTTCGCTTTGGTTAGGTTGCTCTATTCGGACAGGATTTGAAGCTATCGCTGAAAACTCTCGCAAAGCAAAAAGAAAACTCAAAAAGCTTTACTTATCCTCTCCCCTTTCCCCAATTGACACTCAAAAATATCTTTTGATTAGCGAGGAAATAGATCAAATAACGAAGAGTACGAATTTAGAGTTAGAAAACATTGAGAAACTACATCTATCAGAGAGAGAAAAACAAGAATTGCTCTTAAAACTGATCGAAACACAAAAGAGCCAACTCAGCTCTATTATGATTTATTTTGACTAAGCGCTCGCATTTTAGCTAGGTAAGCTGCTTTAACTGATAATATACCGGCAAGAACCCCCTCCTCATAGCGAAAATGCGGGTTCAACTCAAGCTCTGGGTAATCATTTGGCTGCAACAAATCCTCAGGGGTCACATTAGGAATCAACCTTCTAGCGATCCTCATCAATTGATGCTCCTGAAAATAAATCATTTCATCCATTAACGCCTCAATTTCACTCAAGCTCACTTCTCCTCTTTTTAAAAAAATCCCTCAATAAAGAAGCACATTCCCCCTCTAATACCCCCTTAGTGACCTCAATGTTATGAATGGGATGTTTCTTATCAAATAAATCAAAGAGACTCCCATTAGCGCCATGCCTTAGATCGGGAGCCCCCCAAACCAATCGCTTAATACGGGTAAGAAACAATGCGCCTGCGCACATTGCGCAGGGTTCTAAAGTGCAATAGAGGGTTGTTCCAGTTAAACGCCAATTTTCCAAGACAGACTCTCCTGAAGTCAAACAAAGCATTTCAGCATGGGCTGTTGCGTCGTTTAATAACTCAACTTGATTGTAACCCTTCGCGATAACTTGGCCATTTTTAACAAGAACCGCTCCTACCGGGACTTCCTGTTGAGCAAAAGCCTTTTTTGCCTCTTTTAGGGCCTCGTACATGAATTTTTCATCTTCAGTTAGATTAAGCATGAAGCTTTTTCTGCAAGGTTGCGACCTGACGCTTTAATTGCTCAACATCTTGAATATATTTTTTTTGCAATCCAGCTAGTTTCTTTTCATACTTATCTATCAGCCTAGCAACTTCCCTTTCTTGGTTTCTTTTTAAATTCTCGAGGGTCTCTTTTTCTGCTCGCTGAACCCTTTCCTCCTCCTTATCCTTTGTTTCCTTTTGAGCTTTTTCTTTTAATTCAGAAAAATATCCCTCATCAAAAGCAACTGAGTTCAAAACAGAAAAAACATAGGCATTTTGAGCGCCAAATTCTTCAATTGATGTATCGATAAGTCTTCTCGCTACTTCCGCCTCTAACTTTTCGATTTCTGTAAAATCAGGGTTGACCCCACTTAAAAAATTCTCAAAAAAATAATAAAGCTCACTATTTTTCATAATCCAACGACTAGCAATAAATTCAGCAATAGCCTCACCATTTTCTTGCTCTTGAATAGCTACCTGATAGGCCTTTGAGAGATCTTCTGCTTCTATTTTATTGATATTTTTGCCAGGAAAATACTTCTTCACAAACTGGAAGTCTTGCTTAAGATGTTCGTTTTTAATGTCTTTTTTCACAGCTTCAACAATCGATGGCAACCACTCGTTGAGATAAACCAGCTTTTCTTTATAAGTTGCGTCTTTATTCATAGGTATCCTTGTTAAAAATTTTGACTTTGCTATGCTAAAAATATGCTCAATTTACTAAACAAAACAATAATGAGGCAAGTAGATATGGATGAAACAGAAGAGTTTCACCCTTTTTATGACGTAGACATTTATCGTCATAGGGAACAGGAATATATCCAAAAACTTCTTAAAAAATATAAACATGAAATCGTTTCAGACGAACTTAAGAAAAAAATATGGGATGAATTACAAAAAGAAAAAGCCGACGGGCGCATCAAGATCCCCTTTAAGGTTGTTTTAAAAAGAGACCCTTATAAAAAATACCCTGATTATATAGAGATAATTTTAGACACAAAAGTATAATTAATCTTTATAAACTCTTAAATCATAAGAATTAAAATAGATACAAACCTTAATTTAAATTTTTATGAATTATCCATTACAATTTACAAAAACAACGGCTTTAACTTACTGGCTTAAAATTCCCTACTTCTCTATTGCCAGCACTTTTTCCAGTCTTCGATATGTGGCAATCAAAGCACTTCTTCAGCTCCCTTTATCTGACGCACACACAAAACTCCTCTCGATTCGAGCTAAAAAATTGCAAGTTCGCACGCAACACCTAGATAGCAAGATAGAAGCAGCCTGCCATTACTATATTTACAGAAAACATCTTGTCCAATCGATCATTAATTTACCCAAGTTAATGGTGATCGATAGTGGAGCGGATATGAAGCAAGCTAAGCAATATCTCTCTCACCTAAAAAATTCCCTCTCTTTAGAAGTCACCCAGCAAAATTATTTCATCTCTCAGTGTGACAAGGCAGATCAAAAACTAAGCTCTTCAGTTAAGGGTGTATGTCTAGGAATGACTACAAAGTTTGCTGCAGACTTTCTAGTTAATAGGAAAGACTGGTTAACATTGACCAAAAAAGCGCAAGATGGAGCATCTTCTAAAATTACTGCAATCCAAGCCACCTATGAAGCTCTAAAACAAACAACAAGTGACTTAGAAGATTTACCCCAACTATCCTACCGCATTAAACTAAATCAAATTTGTTCAAACACACAAGATTTTGACGACAAAATGCTATCTTTTTCAAAGAAAGCTCACGGTCTTTATAAAATGATTTTTGCAACAAAAAAACACGCTCACTCTATTCTTGTCTATAAAGAACAAAATCAGACCATTATTATTGATCCCAATATTGGCTTACTTACATGTTCACCCTATCAAACAGAAAAACTTTTAAAAAAAATCATTAATTCGTATCCCAAGGATTCTAAGTCAAAAATAAATCGCCGTTTGTTGATTAATCAAGTAAGCTCTATCTCTAAGAAGGAAGCACAAAGAAGGATTGCAGCTCGTATTAACGGATCCTTTGCTACTTATGCTAGAACGGTGAAAATCTAATTTTTTTTTGTCAAAAAATCCTCTCAATGATCTTTTTGCTCGCTTTAATTGAAAATGAAGTGTATTACTTTGGTAATTTTTATTGATTTCATTAAGCAGCCATGCTATAATGTTATTTTAGCAATAGTTAAACGTTCTTTTAAGGCTTTTTCTAAGAAGGTACTTTTTACAATCTATTGCAGCATGCTACTGCTTGCTGCTTAATATACCATATAGATTGGGATCGTTATTTTAGAGGTGTACTTAAGTTCGCTAATTCTTAATATCAACCTAAGATTACGGTAGAACGTGCAAAAAAACAACCGCCCTAGGGCAAACAAAACGGGGGATTCTTTGAATGTCTCTAGATAAAGGTACAAAAGAAGAGATTACCAAAAAATTTCAGCTTCATGAGAAGGATACAGGATCGGCAGACGTTCAAATCGCGATTCTAACTGAGAGAATTGCAGAGTTGACAGAGCACCTGAAAAGGTCTCCTAAGGACCATGGCTCGCGTCTTGCACTGCTCAAGCTTGTCGGCCAAAGAAGACGCCTGCTTGATTATCTTAACTCAACAGATACGAAACGCTATCAGTCTTTGATTAAAAAGCTTAATCTGAGAAGATGATTTTTTTATTGGTTCGGGCAGCTATCTAAGCTGCCTACTAGCAATTCATTGCAAAGAATTTGCAAAATCGTTTAAATTTTCTTAAAAATTTTTCTTATATTGAGAGGTAAGAATAGAAATCAGAAATCTTTATTTGATTCTTTATGCTATTAAAAAAAGATTTCTGAATTCTATCTCTCCTTATTCTCTCATTATCAAACCCAACGACAATTAGGAGTAAATATGGATTTGGAACGTAAACAGATGAGTATCAACGTAGACGGAAAAGAGCTCATCTTTGAAACTGGTAAGATTGGAAGGCAAGCAGGAGGCGCTGTTGTCGTTAAGTGTGGAGAAACCATTATCTTTAACACAGCCTGTGCAGCACCTGAAGCTGACCCTGAAATTGATTTTTTTCCCCTTAGAGTAGATTATCAAGAAAAATTTTCCTCTGCAGGTAAGACCCTTGGGGGATTTATCAAGCGAGAAGGGAAACCAACTGAAAAAGAAACTTTGGTCTCTCGCCTTATTGATCGCCCTTTAAGGCCAATGTTTGCAGATGGTTTTCACAATGAAGTCCAAGTGCTTTCTTTTGTTTGGTCGTATGATGGCACCCACTCCCCGGAACCATTGGCCATTTGCGGCTGTTCAGCAGCTTTAGCCATCTCAGATATCCCATTAATTAAACCAATTGCAGGTGTACGTGTAGGTCATATTGATGGAAAATTTATCATCAATCCAACAATAGAAGAACAAAAAAAATCTAAGCTAGATCTCCTCATTGCAGGTACTGATGATGCGGTCTTAATGATTGAAGGCTTTGCTGACTTTTTGACAGAAGATGAAGTAATGGCTGCAATCGAAGCTGGCCACCATTGGATTAAAGTGATTTGCCAGGCCTTAAAAGACTGGCAGGCCAAAATCGGAAAACCAAAAAGCCAAGCCCAACTTCATACTGTTCCTCAAGAAGCAATCGAGGAAGTGGAGAGAATTGCGGGCTCTTCCTTAGATAAAGCTCTTCGTATCATTGAAAAGCAGAAAAGAGAAGAAGCTTTAGCACTTGCTAAACAAGAACTATTCACCCAAGTCAGCTTAAGTCCCGAAGGAAAGTTCACTGAAGCCCAGATCAACCAAGCTCTAAAGGCTGTTTCTTCTAAAATTATGCGTGCGATGGTCCTTAAAGAAAATTTAAGAAGTGATGGCCGCAAGACCACAGAAATAAGACCTATTGACATTGAGCAGGGGTTATTGCCTCGGGTACATGGCAGCTCATTGTTCACGCGCGGAGAGACACAAAGCATGGCCGTATGTACTCTCGGCGGTGAAAGCATGGCTCAACGCTTTGAAGATCTTGACGGAGAAGGTAGCCGACGTTTTTATCTACAATATTTCTTCCCTCCATTCTCTGTAGGTGAGGTAGGTCGAATTGGCGCGCCAGGAAGAAGAGAAGTTGGTCACGGTAAACTAGCAGAAAGAGCTCTTACGGCTATTATTCCTCAAAAACCAGACTTTCCTTACACCATTCGTGTAGAATCAAATATTACTGAATCCAACGGATCTTCCTCGATGGCGACTGTTTGTGGCTGCTGTTTGGCAATGATGGATGCTGGCGTGCCCATTAAACGCCCAGTCGCTGGCATAGCTATGGGACTTATCTTAGAAGGAAGCCAATATACCATCCTTTCAGATATTCTTGGCCTCGAAGATGCCCTAGGTGATATGGACTTTAAGATAACCGGTGACCATGAAGGTATTACTGCCTTCCAAATGGATATTAAGGTAGAAGGTATTACACCGGAAATTATGCGTGCGGCGCTTGCCCAAGCAAAAGATGGCAGAGTTCATATTTTGAATAAGATGTTGTCTGTTGTGCCTAAGCCAAAAGAAACGATGTCTGTTTATGCGCCTCGCATCGAAACATTGAAAATCAAACCGAGTAAAATTGCTTCCGTCATTGGCCCTGGAGGGAAACAGATTAGAGCAATTATCGACCAAACAGGTGTTGAAATTGATATCAATGATGATGGTGTGGTTAGCATTTCTGCTCCAAGCCTTGAAAATATTGAAAAGGCAAAAGCAATTATTAATAGCTTAACAGCTGAAATCGAAATTGGTAAGATCTACACAGGAAAAGTAGCCTCTGTTGTGCCTTTTGGAATTTTTGTGGAAATCCTACCGGGTAAAGAAGGCCTTTGCCACATCTCCGAGTTTGATTACAGCCGTATTGCAAATATCGCTGATGTCATAAAACCAGGTGATGCCGTTAATGTTAAAGTCTTAGACATTAATGAGAGAGGGCAATTAAAACTGAGTCGAAAAGCGACCCTAGCGCCTCCCGCTCAACAAGCCTAGCTCCAAAGAGGCTTCAATTGAAGAATTGAAGCCTCTTTCTATCCTTCCCTCTTAGATCTGAATTGCTACAAAAGTTGTTTCCAACAATTTTAAGTACTAGTTATTTAAATCGTCCCATTCACCAAATACCATAGGTTTTTTTTCAATTTTTAGCTCTATTGTTTAAGTAAGCTTTTGATAGTAAAAAGTTTATTGTCGATGGCTTTCCCGTTGCAAGTTGCCAAGAGAATAGAATAGATAAAAGAAAAATTTTCCTTGAGAATCGTTATTTAGGGTAGGCGGCTTCTAAAAAGCGGTACTTCTTTGGTATCAAAATTCATATGATCATAACAAGTGATGATAAGCCAATAGAAGTTCACTTTAAGCCCAAGCTCAGAAAGCGATATTAATGTTTTATGGAAAATGGAGCTAGACATTCCAGAAAAATCCACGCTCTAGGCTGATGGTGCATATAACTGTTTTGATTTAGAAGATATATTTAAAGAGGAAAAGGAAATAAGCAGCCATAGGCAGATCATTTAAACAGCATTTAGCTGTATAGCAAATCTGTTTCCGCGATACCTAAGAGCATGCACAGAGCAAGGCTTTTTAGTAAAAGTATTCTGACCTATTCAAATTAGCCTTAAACGAGGTTTTGGTAGCCATTCAGCTCTTAGGTAATATTGTCGGAAAAATACCCATCAATTTTGTAGAAAAGAATCTCTTTTCATATTAGACTTCTTAGACAAAACTGCTGAAAAAACATTCTTAATTTTTAACAATGGTGAGGTAAAGGAATGCCAGATTCTCTTGAATTTCGGCGCATTTCAAAAAGATTCGGCTCCTATCAAGCACTAAAGGATGTCTCATTTAGCATCAATAAAGGGGAATTTTTCTCCCTTCTAGGACCTAGCGGATGTGGGAAAACCACTCTATTGCGCCTGGTAGCAGGGTTTGAGAAACCAGATGAAGGGCAAATTTTCCTCAACGGAGAAGACATCACAAATTTGCCTCCGCATAAACGGCCAATTAATACTGTTTTTCAAAATTACGCTCTTTTCCCCCATCTAACCCTTTTTGAGAATATCGCATTTGGCCCCATGGTTGCCAAAAAACCTAGGCATGAAATCGAGCGAGAAGTCGAAAAGATGCTTGATCTAATCCAGATGACAGATTATGCCTATAAAAAGCCCCACGAAATTAGTGGAGGCCAAAAGCAACGCATTGCTATTGCTAGAGCCCTTATCAACAAGCCTCAAGTCTTATTATTGGATGAACCTCTGGCAGCATTAGATCTTAAGCTTCGTCAGAAGATGCTTCTAGAATTAGATTTAATTCACGATGAAGTAGGAATTACTTTTCTGTTTGTTACGCATGACCAAACTGAAGCAATGGCTGTAAGCGATCAAATTGCTGTATTACATCGAGGTCAATTAGAACAAATTGGAACGCCTGTTGAACTATATGAATCACCGAAAAGTAGTTTTGTAGCTGCCTTTATTGGAGATACCAACTTTCTAGATGGTACTCTTATTAAAAAAGTCTCCAAAGACTATAGCCTTCTACACATTGAAAATTTCCCTGATGTTCTCTGCTATAATGATAAGAAAATAGCAGCAGGAGAATTAATTCATCTTAGCATGAGGCCCGAGAAAATTCATATCTCTAAAGAGCTTCCTCAAGTAGCTTCTCCTCCTCATAACATTATGCAAGGCATTGTGCATGATGTCGTTTACAAAGGAGACCACACCAATTTTTGGGTAGCTGTTGGCCAAGACTATCGCATCGCTGTGACTCAGCAACACAATCGTACCCTCCTTGACGAAACTCCCATCCGCTGGAACGATCAAGTTTGGATTTGGTGGCATGCCGACGATGGCTATATGCTAGAAAGATACCACCCCTCCGATGAAAACTTAACCCAGACACCCTCTGATCAAGTCGGTTCAGTTCAAGACGTTAGCGAGGAGGATCTCGACATTGAAGAGATCTAACTTACAACAAGAAATTACCATTACCTCGCCATCTTTTTTTTGGTTATTATTATTTTTTGTCCTACCAGCAATGTTAATTTTCTCCTATGCCTTTAAATCCTCTGATATTTATGGCGGAATTAACCCCGGATGGACTTTAAATACCATAAAAAGCTTGCTTGATGCGCAGTACCTAGTTCTTATTATAAGAACATTTACTCTAAGTATCATTACTACCGGAATTTGCCTAGCTCTAGCGCTACCTTTAAGCTATTTTATGGCACAATTAGGTTCTAATTGGCGTAAGACTTTTTTAATTTTGATTATTGTTCCCTTCTGGAGTAGCTTTCTAATCCGCATTTTTGCTTGGAAGTCTCTCTTACACCCTGAAGGCATCTTTAAAAGAATCCTTGTTGCCTTGCATATTGTTTCACCAGAGACATCCCTTCTCTACAACTCGGCTGCTGTTGTCCTTGTTATGGTCTATACTTATTTCCCTTTTGCGGTATTGCCAACTTACGCAGCTGCTTCTAAATTTAATTTTCACCTGATTGAAGCAAGTATGGACTTAGGAGCTTCCAAAACAAGAGCTTTTTTCACTATTTTTATTCCAGTGATACGTAACAGCATCTTTACGGCGATGGTGATGGTTTTCATCCCCGCTATAGGAGCTTACGTAATCCCAGACCTTGTTGGAGGCATTTACAGCGAAATGATAGGAAATAAAATCGCTCAACGAACATTTTCTGATCGAGATATTCCTCTTGCTAGCGCTCTATCCACCATTTTAACTTTATCCATCCTGATTCCTTTAGTGTTCGTCACCTTTTTCCGATTACGCAATAAGAAAATTCAACTAGAGTGGAAAAGTAAAGAATGAAAAAAAGCCCTATTTCTGCCTCTTTAAGTATTGCTATCATGACCTTTCTTTACTTGCCTATTTTAGTCCTATTTATTAACTCTTTTGATGCTTCAAAATATGGAAGTGATACGTTTCATTTTTCCTTAAAGTGGTATGAGCAACTGTTTCGCGAAAGAGAATTATGGAGAGCCTTACTTAATTCCTTAATCATCGGAATAGCCGCAGCGTTGATAGCTTCAATCCTTGGTACTTTAAGTGCTTTTTCGCTTTATCGATTTAAAACTTTTCTGCAGAAAATCCATTATTCCTTTATTTACATTCCTTTAATTATTCCTGATATTCTAATGGGGATTAGCTTACTGTTATTTTTTGGAACCATCTTCTTCCCCTTAGGCCTATTTACTATTTTTATTGCCCACACCACCTTTTGCATCAGTTATGTTGCCATGGTTGTTTTAGCGCGTCTTCAGCAATTTGATTATTCTGTTATAGAAGCTGCTCAAGATTTAGGAGCTAATGATTGGCTGATTATCAAACGGGTGTGGCTCCCGTTACTTGCTCCCTCGATCTTTGCAGGTGGGCTTTTGGCTTTCACACTTTCATTTGACGATTTTGTCATCACCTACTTTGTAGCGGGTCAAGGAGCCTTAACCCTTCCTCTTTATATTTACAGCATGATTAAGTTCGGTTCTACACCAGTCATCAATGCATTGTCCACTTTACTGTTACTTCTTACAGGGCCGATTGTTTGGCTAACGCATACACTTTCAGAGGATATTTAATGCAAAAGTTTTTCTACTCAATATTTATTCTCTTATTGTCTAGTTGTTCATCACAAAGCCTTCCTGAACTTCATTTATTCATGTGGGCCGATTATATCAAGCCTGAGCTTATCTGGAGGTTTGAGCAAGAGCAAAAGTGCCGTGTGGTCATTGATACCTATGATTCGAATGAAGCCATGTATGCAAAGTTAAAACTTGGTGTTACAGGATATGATATCGTTTTTCCAAGCTATTATATTTTTAATCTCATGCTCGCTCAAAACATGGTCGAAGAATTAGATTATCAAGCCATCCCCAACACGACTTTTCTTGACCCCACTTACATGGATAGGCTTTCTAATCAAGCAAAGGCTTATGGTATCCCATACATGGTTTCTTTTGCAGGCATTGGATATCGCTCTGACAAATTAACTCAAGCGATTACAAGTTGGTCTGTTTTTGGCAACCCTGCCTATAAAGGTCGTATGACAATGCTAAATGACATAAGAGAAACATTAGGAGCATGTCTTCGTTATTTAGGTTTTAGTGTCAACACTCATAATGTGCAAGAAATTAACCAAGCAGCCGACCTACTTATTAAATGGAAACCAAATCTGGCTAAATTTGAGAATGAACAATACAAAAATGGGATCGCAACAGCAGAGTTTCTTATCGTACAAGGTTACAATGGAGATCTTGCACAAGTTGCAGAAGAAAATTCGTATATACACTTTGCTTATCCCACTGAGGGAACCAGTTTTTCTATTGACCTAGCTGCCATCCCCAAGCACTCTCCTAATCCAGGGCTAGCTAAAAAATTTATTAATTTTCTCCTCCAGCCAGATGTAGCTGCAGAAAATATCTCATTTACAAAATTTCTTTCTCCTAACAAGGAAGCCTACCGCTTACTTAGTGATGAGCAAAGAGCTAATTTAGCTCTATTCCCACCTCCAGAGGTTATTAAGAAAGCAGAACTGCTCGAACCCATTGACCAGATTATTTCTGAATATATCAAAGCTTGGGATCGAGCAAAAGCAGAGTAGGCTTATTTATGAAATAACCCCACTACCTTGGTCCCCACAACGACTGCTTGTGCAACAGCGGTAAGATTAAATGGCATTAAATATCTTGGATTCTTTCTTACCCTATTACCAAGATACCCTCCTATTCCCCCTCCGATGAAGATACTGAATAGTATTCGATCTACAATGACTTTTCTTGGGTCTTTTTTTTGATTAAATATGGGTGAGTAGATAGATGCATGCGCTAAGGTGGCACTCCCACCAATCGCACCAAACACGATAGATGTCATAATTACCTATTAGTTATTAATCTTATGCTTTCATCTTAATCGATGAAATTGGCAAAGAGTGTAGTGCGCTTATAGATAATCTTCAACGGAATATTAAAAGGGAGAAGGATTACCTGTTGGTAATCCTTCTTAACGCTTAAGAGGCGGGATTAACTAGGGAATGTTCACGCTTTCCAGCTTGATGAGTATCTGGTTCTTCAGGAGGCGGTGGGGGTGGAGGTGTAACTTGTTTTTTATGTAGCTCTTCAGCTTTTTTAAGACGTAACCTCTTATCCTCTACACTCCACTCATCTTTAACGATTTTTTGTACATCTTCAGCATCAAGAGTTTCAAACTCCATCAGCATCATCGTCATCAATTCCACTTGCTCACGACGTTCAATTAAAATCTGACGAGCACGCTCATGAGCATCATTTAAGATTTTTTTAACTTCAGCATCAATTTCTCTAGCTGTCTCTTCTGAATATTTCTTTTCGTGATAGTTGTTAAAACCAAGATACTGTCCTGAATCTGAACGCTCATCTAGTGCTACGGCACCTACTTTATCACTCATTCCCCACTCGCAAACCATGCTTCTTGCCAATTGGGTTGCCCTTTCAATATCCTGTTGTGCTCCGCTTGAAATATCGCCAACGAAAATTTCCTCTGCACAACGTCCACCCATCAGAACGGCTAATTGATCATAAAGTTCATTTTTCCAGTAACTCACACGGTTCTTCTTAGGAAGAAACATCGTTGAGCCTAAGGAAACTCCTCTAGGAATAATAGTTACCTTATCTACTGGATCAGCATGCTTCACGACAAGGCCTACAATCGCATGCCCTGTTTCATGGTAAGCGGTCGTTTTCTTTTCATTTTCATCTATTTCTAAACTACGACGCTCTTTACCATAGAGAACTTTATCACGAGCCTCTACAGTCTCCTGAGAAGTCACAGCGGAGCGACCTTTTCTTGCAGCCAATAATGCTGCTTCGTTTAGTATGTTAGCTAAGTCAGCCCCGGAGCATCCCGGTGTACTTCTTGCAATAGCCATCAAATCCACAGAGGGATCCATTTTGATCTTACGAGCATGGACCTTTAAGATATCAAAACGTCCTTTGATATCAGGTAGCCCAATAACTACTCGGCGGTCAAAACGACCTGGACGAAGCAAGGCTTTATCTAATACGTCTGGACGGTTGGTTGCAGCCATTAGAATGACGCCTTCGTTCGTATCGAAACCATCCATCTCAACAAGCAGCTGGTTTAAAGTCTGCTCTCTTTCATCGTGCCCACCACCGATTCCAGCACCGCGATGACGACCAACAGCATCGATTTCATCCATAAAAATAATACAGGGCGCATTCTTCTTAGCCTGGTCAAATAAATCCCTAATACGGCTTGCTCCCACACCCACAAACATCTCAACAAAATCGGAACCAGAAATTGAGAAGAAGGGTCTATCGGCTTCTCCAGCAACCGCTTTAGCAATCAATGTCTTCCCTGTACCTGGAGGACCAATGCAAAGAACCCCTTTAGGGATACGTCCGCCAAGCGATGTAAACCTTTGAGGATTCTTTAAAAATTCCACAATTTCCTGTAACTCTTCGAGAGCTTCATCAACCCCAGCAACATCTTTAAAGGTGATTTTATTAGCACCTTTTGGAAGTACAAGCTTAGCAGGTGACTTTCCAAAATTCATCGCACTCGTCCCCATGCCTTTCATCTGACGAGCAAAGATGAAATATAAGATCATAATGACCAATAAAACAGGCATCAGAGTAAAGAGATAGCTTAAGTAATTAGGTGTTGGACCTTCGCTCTTAAAGGTTTTTTCTAGGACCGTGTTTAGAGGTTGGTCAGGCGCTTTAAAAAGACCACCTTTGTTGCTCGCAAAATTATTCCACTCTTCTCTAGCATTTGTGAACCATTGATTGAAAATCTCTGGATCCTGTTTTTCTAAGGTACGTGTAGATAACTCTTGGTTGTTGAAGTACCAAATCACATGAGAGACCGCCTCTCGAGCTTTATCCAACTGGATCTCATTTTCTTCAATTTGGCTCATCAATTGATTCGAAGAGTCTAGAAGCTCTTTATAACTACGGACACTTCTGAGCTTTGCTAAACGAATATGATCTTCCGATTCATTTAAGGTATTAACAACAAACTGAAGTTCCCCTAAAACCTTCTCATAGACTTCTAATTCTTTATTCGTTTTTGTACCAATCGTCTGAGAAAGCAGGTCTTGAGCATTTTTCAAGTTTTGTTTAATGGCCTCATTCCCAATACCAAGCTGAGGAGATCTGAAATCTTTAACTAAATCGGTGAGTTTCCGGCCAAAAGCAATAGCTTCGCTTTCAGATGGATCAGATTTGAGTCCGTTAAATTCTTTTTTAAGATCAACAAGGCTCGTGATGTTTCTTTTAGATAATTCATGAATAATAATGCTATTATCCTGAGAGGTAGTATTATAAAATTCGTCAATGACTTGATATCCCTCTCTAGGGATAGGAATTCCGCTTAAATGAAGAAACCAGTCAGCAGCGTCAATGACTTTTGCTTTTGACGTTCTTAAGTTCGCTTCTGATTGTTCGCTTTCTTGTTTTAATAGGTGATTAGCGTTTAAAAGTTCGAGATATTTAAAACGATTTTTGCCTTCATCCGTTTGACGTTCCCTAAATTTGCCACTAAATGTGACAAGATTGTCATTGAGAGCAGTCTTTCTACTATCTTCTGGTTGAAGAAGTTGAAGGTTGACAAGGTGCTCTAATTGATAACTGAAAGAAACCTTGGCAAACTTGGTATCTATATAGCTTTGCAGCATTAAAGCCAGCAAAAAAGCTGCCATCAAGAACCATACAAAACCATTAGGAAAGCCCTTTTTAAAATCTTGTTTTTTCTCTTCCGCCATAGTTACCTAAATTAAAATCTTCGATTATAACACAAAATTATTTGAACCGGACATTCCTCATGAACTAGAAAAAAATACAGTAAAAAGAATTAAAATTCCACGAAGAAGACTTCTCTGAAATGATTCACCTGTATTTAATTCTACACTAAATATTATTCACGGTAAAGGGAAACCATTACCCCATTTTCCCCTGAAGCATGCTTTATAAGCTTTTTTCCGCTTAAAAATTCGTGCACAACAGATCCCTCACTGTTATACAGTACGGGAACCTGGTTTCTCAAAAATGCTGGCACTTTCATCTTGCCCCAAAGACTATCCAACGATCTCCAAAAAGGTTGTTTTGGGAAATCAATCGTATACGTCCCTTCAGGCAAAATCGCTTTGCAATGCCCTAAAAAAGCATTTTTCCAACCAAGTACCTCTGTTTCATTTCTTTTAAAGGTTTCAACTTTTATTTTCCATGTTCCTGATCGAATTTCTTGATTTTCATCGCAACTCTTTGATTCTAATTGATCAAAAAAACTTTTATTCAAAAGAAACAAATGTCCTCTATCACAATAAATCCAACGATTCTGGATTGAGAACTTTTTATTAGCTTGCCCGCTCGAAAGGCTCTCTGCCATTTGGTTAATTAAGGCATGACGATGCATGACTCCTTCTTGTTTAAGCACATGAGAAATCATCCACTTAGTTTCTAAAAAATGGCTTATTCCTCTCATATCCAAACAGATCCCCCACTCAGCTTTTAAAATGGGTATTTTTAGAGCAGCGATTCTTTCTTTAACGTAGTTTTTCAACTCAAGTGATTCTTGAGCTAAGCGGTTTAATGGTTGTTGGGAAGACTTACCAAACTCGCGATCGATGACGGGAAAAATGGCTTGTCTCATCCTTCCTCTGAGAAATCGTAAATCATTGTTTGTTGGATCTGTAAGGTAGGATCTACCTTGTTGGTTGAGATAGTCCATTATTTCTTTTTTTGTAATCCCCAGCAAAGGTCTTAAAATAATCAGATCTTCTCTTTTATTTTGTTCCCTCATTCCATGAATAGAATAAATAGACGCACCCTCTAAACAACGTTTTAGTACTGTTTCAGCTTGATCATCAGCATGGTGAGCTAACACAACAGCGTCATAACCATAATTACAACAGATAGTTGTAAAAAATCTAAATCGTTCTTCTCTTGAAGCTTCTTCTAAATTTCCCTGAAGCATGGCGGGATGAATTGCATGCAAAAAAAACGGAAGACCTAGAGAATGAATCGTTTTTTTTAAAGATTCAGCTTCCTGGCCGCTTTCTACTCGCCATCCATGATCTACATGAGCGACTGCTATATCTAAAGCTAGCTCTTTCTGAACCTCTAATAATAGGTAAAGCAATGACATCGAATCAGGCCCACCTGACAAGGCGATAAGGAGTTTCTTATAAGGATATTTTTTTAATACCCTCATTAAATGGGTTGAAAGTTGCATTAAGTCAATCTAAATATTAAAAACAACAGGATAAGAAGCGCTATCAAAAACCAAAGAAAAAAAGGAGGGTCCACATGATCCATCTGAATAGCGACTTCATCAGAAGTTGACGCCTTAAATGAATCTGATAAGTTCTCTTCGTCGAGGTTTTCTTCGTTATCATCTTTAAAGAGGTCTTTTAATTCTGCCACCTCTCTGATAGGAAGCCAGTCAACCATTCCCTCTTTCCACACTAAAGTGTCGGGAGTAATGAAATCTAATTTTTTTAAATCTTCATAGCTATAAGGTCCCAACTTCTTAGAATCAAACCAGATATACCAACATTTTTCCATATTGATCGCTTCCTAGGTATTAGTATAATTGTAACAAAAACTCTTTTTCTTGTATTCTTCTTATCTGCTGATACTCAAACCATTAGGTGACAATGCCTATTCTATGGCGCTACCTGCTTCGCGACTACATTAAAATAACGATTTTAACTGCCTCATCTTTTATTGCTATCTTACTTACGTCTAGGCTAGAAGAAATTGCTCATTTTGCTTCGCTTGGACCCACTTTTTCACTCGTTCTGTTATTTATTTTATATCAAATTCCCTACATCCTCCCCATCGCGATTCCTATCTCCTGCTTAATTGCCGCCATGCTGCTTATTCAAAGATTATCCTTTAGCCATGAGCTTACCGCTCTAAGGAGTGCTTCTTTTTCACTGCGCTCCATTTTAACCCCAATCCTTCTTGCTGCAACATTTATTGCAATTATAAATTTTTACATTGTATCTGAAGTTTCAACGAATGCTCATCTAGGATCTAATCTCCTAAAAACGGAGCTAAAATCGATCAACCCTTTACTCCTTCTTCGTAACAAGCATCTGATGAGAGGCAAAGGAATTTTTTTTGAAACATTGGGTGCTTCAAAAATGGGCGAAAAAGCTCAGGATATTGTGATTGCAATGCCTAATAATGAAAACCAAACCATCAATCTGATTGTCGCTAAGAACTTAAAAACCGAACAAGATGGTTTCACAGCCGAAGGCATGACTATTATCTCTTCTCCTAGTAAATCAAACGGTAAAGTCCGGTTATTACTAGAAAACATTGGTACAACACAGTCATCTGTAGAAGACTTTGCTCGTTTTGTTCAGAAAAAAGTAGCTAATATTAGCAATGATCACCTTGATATGAGAATGCTTCTCATACGGCTTCATGACTATCAACAAAGCTTAAAGGTAGCTACAACTCCGCAAGATAAAAAGGAGATCAAACGTCAGATCAATCAAGTTTATACCGAAATTGTGAGACGTATCTCTGCAGCTTTATCGCCGCTTACTTTTACATTGATGGGTCTTAGCTTTGGTATGAATATTGGTAGGAAAGCAAGTGCTAAACGCGTGTTCTTTTCCATTTTACTAGCGGCTTTCTACTTAGTTGCATTTTTTGCGGCAAAGGGGCTAGGAAGCCAGCTTCTTTTAGCTACCTCTTTTTATCTAACCCCACACCTAATTATCGCTCTATTGTCTATTCATTACTTAAGGCGCATTAGCCAAGGAGTTGCTTAATATGCGTCTTTGGGAAAAATATTTTTTAAAAGAATTGATCAAATCTTTTTTTCTTTTTTTAATTATTTTCTATGGATTGTATGTCCTTATTGATTATGCAAGCCATACAAGTGGGGCCAACTATCACCATACAAGACTAAAACCATTGGAGCTCCTTATTCATTATGGTTGCGAATTTCTCGTCCGTGCAGAAATTTTAGTTCCCTTCGCTCTATTAATTTCTTCTGTAAAACTACTTTGTAAACTCAATGCTAACAATGAGATCGTTGCTTTGCTTGCTGCTGGGTATTCTAAAAAACGTCTAATCACACCACTCCTTGTTTTTGCATTATTAATCACTGCATTAATGTATCTTAATTTGGAAGTGACTTTTCCAAAAGCAACAAAGCGTCTACAAAAGTTAGATGAAAAGTATGTACGCGAAAAACCAGCTAAAAATGCCAAACCCATTGTCCATCACTTAGTTTTAGAAGACGGGTCTCTCTTATTATTTAAACAGTGGAATACCAAAGAAAAACAGTTTGAAGAAGTCTTTTGGATACGTTCTATTAATGAGCTCTGGAAAATCGGAGAACTCAATCCTTATGCCACTCCTCCAAAAGGCTATGCTATTGATCGCTTAAAGAGAAGTAATGAGGGCGAGCTCACGCTTGCCTTTTCAGCAGAACAAGCTGATTTCAGCGACATGCGCTTTAATAAAAAAAGATTGATCGACACAATCATTCCTCCAGAAGAGCTGTCGATTTCAGAGCTTTATACAAAGCGACCTCGCGATGATAAAGAACTAAGTGAAAAAGAATCGCTCATTCTTAGTGCCTTTTACAGAAAGCTAGCAATGCCCTGGCTCCCTCTTCTAGTTGTTCTTGGGGTTGTGCCTTCCTGTATGTTTTTTTCTCGACATCTCCCTTTATTTTTTATTTACGCTGGGTCTATTTTTGGCCTTGTCGCTGTTTACTTGATTATTAATGCCGCTTCTGTCCTGGGAGAAAGACAAGTTCTCGATCCGCTAGTCGCCATATTTACACCTTTTATTGCTCTATTCCTTCTTTTGATTGTTCGTTTTTTACTCATGAAATAAGATAACAGCCTACTTTGTAGGTGATATCATGGACCCCTTTGATTTAAGATTATGGGAAGGTTTTAAAAAAGCCGGTGGGTGTTTAGAAGCCCCCGCGATCGTTGATCAGATTGTGATTGATTCTCGTAGAATCTGTTCTCCCCATAGCTTATTTGTTGCTTTGCCCGGAAAGCGCGTTAATGGCCACGATTTTGTACAACAAGCAGCTTTTGCCAATTGCAAATATGCCCTTGTAAAACATGATTTTATTGCTAATCACCTTGGTTCTCTTACCCTCTTAAGGGTAGATGACCCTCTGATTGCCCTCCAGGAGATCGCTGCTACCTATCGCACGCAACTTCAATGCCCCGTTATCGCGATTGCTGGCTCTTTCGGCAAAACGATGGTTAAAGACTTGCTCCATAGCCTGCTTTCTACTTCGCAGAAAGTATTTTCATCCCCAGAAAGTTTTAACAGCCAAATTGGCGTTCCCTTAAGCCTACTGTCCGTTCGACAAGCACATGAAATTGCCATCCTAGAAGCTGCAATTTCTGAAAAAGGAGAAATGGGTCGTTTAGAGCAAATGATACGCCCTCAGGGCGGGTTGATCACTCCTATAGGAGACAAACATCTAGCAACCCTAGGATCTATTGATCATTCGATATTAGAAATCGCTGGCCTGTTTTTTCGCTCTAGTTGGGTCTTCTTCCATGATACTATTCATCTTCCTGGCTATCTCACCAATCATCATTATTTTTGGAATGTACCTCACCCAGAATTTCCGCATGTGATTACTTTTAAAGAAAAAGCCACGCTCACCTATCTTATTTCTTTTCCTGATGGCACCTCCTTTAAAGGGAAAATCCACAGCGGGTTCGCCTATTTTGCCAATCTTTTAAATATGGCCATTAAAATTGCATGGAAGCTAGGGGCTTCTAAGCATAACATCTGCTCTGTCCTAGAAAATTATCAAATAGAGCCCACAAAAATTGAGATTTGGACCTCTCAAAATCATGTTACAGTCATCAACCATACTTACTCTTCTGATCCGCAATCAATTGACCAAGCATTAAGACTACTCCATACAAGCCAGGCCAGACGAGTTTTTCTTTTTGGAGGCTTTAGGGGCAATCATCTTCCTGCTCACTATCTTCGGGTTGCAAAGTCGCTCGCATTTTCTAAGCTAGATATACTAGGTCTTTATGGAAATTACCCTTTTCATAAGCTTATTGAAGAAGTCAAGGTTTCTTCTCCCAACACCATACTCTTGCAAGCTCCTTCTTATCGAGAGGCCATGCAAGCCTTAAAACCCTTTTTATGCTCCAAAGATACTTTGCTAATTAAGGGGGCGCACAAGGAAAATTTTGATTTAATCCTAGATGAATTTCATGAAAGTCCGCCGAATAGCCTTTGCACAATTAATTTAGCTGCCATTGAAAACAATGTTCAAGCCATTAGAAGCAAACTACCTATCGGCACGAGAATGATGGTGATGGTAAAAGCTTCTGCCTATGGAACCAACCCGTCAAGAATGGCCACCACACTTAAAAACTCAGGAATTGACCTCCTAGGTGTTTCTTTTGTTGATGAGGCCATCGATCTATATCAAGCCGGTGCTGAACAAAGTATCTTTGTTCTTAATGCCACACCTCAAGAATCAAACAAAGTGGTTAAATGGGGTTTAGAAGTAGGGGTGAGCGATCTAGCCTTCATTGATGCCCTTGAAAAATCTGCGATTGAAGCTGGTAAAAAAGTCAAAGTTCACCTTCATATTGACACAGGCATGGGGCGATTTGGGTGTCGACCAGAAGAGGTTCTTGGGCTTGCCAAAAGGATTAAAAATTCTGCACACGTTCATCTTGAAGGCATTTTCACCCATTTTACAAGTTCGGATGACCCCGCAGATGACCCTTTCACTTTTCAACAGATCGAAATCTTTGATAAAGCCATTCAAAGCTTAGAGAAAAGCAAGATTTATATTCCTTGGAAGCATATCGCCAATTCAGGGGCAGCATTAAGATTACACCTGCCACAATATAACATGGTTAGAGTAGGGCTTGCGATCTATGGGCTCTATCCTTCCAAAGCTGTACAAGCTACTTTAAACTTAAAGTTAGCCATGTCATTAACTTCCCGTATCGTTGGCATCAACCATTGCAAAAAAGGTGATTCCGTTAGCTATGGAAGAACCTATATCGTCAAGGAGGATGAACAAAAAATTGCCATTATTCCGCTTGGATATTTTGATGGTCTGCATAGACATTATAGTGGAAAAGCTTATGTATTAATCCATGGTGAAAAAGCGCCAATGGTTGGAAAAATTTGCATGGATTACATGATGGTTGATATAACAAAAATTCCTTATGCTTCCGTTGGCGATCCGGTATTAATTTTTGGCGAGGATGAATATGGCTATTTCCTCCCACCAGAAGACCTCGCTATTAAAGGAAACTCGATCATGCACGAGTTGATTACTTGTCTAGGACCACGAGTACAACGTGTCTTTATTTTTGAAGAGTCCAAACAACATCGATAACTTAAAGGATCTTATGGCAGATAAAAAATACCAAAGGCTTTTTGAAATAGCAAAACAGACCCATACATTGCATGGTATACAACAGCTATTGGATTGGGACCAAGAGACTTTTATGCCCGAAGGTGCAGCTCATTTTCGCGCTGAGCAATTAAAAGTTCTGTCAGGGATTATCCATAAACAAAGAACGGGTAAAAAATTTGCAGCGGCTTTATCTCAAGTTGTTGATCTTGCATCAGGCAAACCGATTGCAGAGCTTAACGAATTACAACAAGCTGCTGTCAAAGAGTGGAGGCGCGATTATCTCATTGAAAAAGCCCTACCTCAAAAGTTTGTCGAAGAATTTACTTTTCTAACCTCCACATCGATGAATGTCTGGCGAGAAGCACGTCAGGAAAACAATTTTAAAAAATTTCTCCCCTTTTTAGAAAAAATCATTCAAAAAGTGCGCAAAAAAGCTGATTTGATTGGCTATAAGGAACACCCCTATGATGCCCTTCTTGACCTCTTTGAACCGGGAGTACCTACTTCCCTAGTGACTCAGGTTTTTAATGGCTTAAAAGCAGTTAATGGTCGCTTATTAAAAAAAATAGCCCCTATTCAAACTGATGATTCATTCCTTTTTGATGACTATCCCAAAGAAACGCAACTATCTTTTTCCAAAGAAATTTTAACAGCCATGGGCTATGATTTCCACCATGGCCGATTAGACCTTTCTACTCATCCTTTCTCTACTTCATTTCATCCAACGGATAGCCGCATCACAACGAGAATTCAGGAAAATAACATTTTTAGCTGCCTAGCAACAGTCCTTCATGAGGGTGGTCATAGCTTGTATGAAATGGGTTTACCTCAAGAGCATTATGGATCACCTTTAGGTGAAGCGGTATCTTTAGGCATCCATGAAAGCCAATCTAGGTGGTGGGAAACAAGAATTGGTCTAAGCCGCCCCTTTTGGAAATACCTACTCCCAAAACTTAAGCAAATCGCGCCTTCTACCACCTTCCAAGAAGTAGATTTTGAAACTTTTTATAAAGCGATTAACAAGGTCGAACCTTCTTTTATAAGGGTGGAGGCAGACGAGGTTACCTATCCTCTTCACGTTATCCTTCGATTTGAATTAGAAAAAGCCTTGGTTGAAGGTTCATTAAAGGTTAAAGAGGTACCAGAAGCCTGGAACCATAAAATGGAAGAACTATTAGGCATATGCCCAAAAACTGATACGGAAGGGTGTTTACAGGACGTGCACTGGTCCATGGGAGCTATTGGCTACTTCCCAACTTATGCCTTGGGCAATATCTATGCTGCCCAATTTTTCAATGCTTTTGCTAAGGAATTTCCTACATGGGAGTCTAGAGTAGAGCAGGGTGAATTATTGTTTATAAAGGATTGGCTGCAAAGAAACATTTTTTGCCATGGAAGAAGATGGCGCAGCATCGAACTCATTGAAAGAGTCAGTGGTCAATCCTTCTCTGAAAAAGATTACGCTTCTTACTTAGAAGACAAATATTTAGCTCTTTATCCAACATGATCAATAGGATCCCTCATAGGGATCCTATTTAGCAGCTCATCTCGCCTTCTTTCATAGAATCTAATTATGTCCTTAAGGTATATACCTTACCCCACCGCCCTATAGATACTAGAAACCTTGGTTGCATAACATTAACTTCAATTTCGGTTACGTCGAAGGCGAGTATTTTTAGCAGGTTCCTTCGGTTCGAAATATTTAAGATATGCCTTAATGAATGGCATTTGGCTTAAATAATGCCCAGTAAATACGTAGGGTTTTGGCACCGAATACCTCCTTTCCAAAAAGGAGTCATCAACTTTGAACTGGCGTGCGTACTCAAACAAGGGAAGAGCCAATGATTGCGGATCTACCCATTTTTCATGAAGGCCAAGTTTTGTAACAGTATTCTCGGTCTTTTCTACCGCAGCTAAAAAAGCAAATGTTTTTCTTCCTATGTTTTTTTCTAAAAAGAGATAGCGGAGACTTCTATCACTAGTTAAAATCACTCGCGCTATCAAGTTACCATATAAAGGACTATCGAGGGTTGCAACCGCTTCACATAGGCTAAAGTCAGGCCTATGTTCCTTACGATCAAAGGTATTATTAAGAGGATGTGAGGGTAGATAGCCCTGCCCTAATTCAATCTCTTTATCCTCGCTTTCATCCCGAAGACTTCGAGACCCTAGTTCAGTATGGTCGCTTTTTTCCCATTGATCTTCATCCCGATCTTTCAGAATGGGTAATACTAGTCGTCCTTCTAAGAACCTCCTAGATTTTTTCACAGAATTTTCACTCCAAGCAACGACGTATCTTAGTAAATGTTCCCCTTTATCTGTTGGCAAAACCCTAAACAGGTTTCTCTGAATAGAGTCCTGATGGGCTTTATACATTTCAAAATTTACATAAATTGGAACTCCAATGCCAGCTTCTCCTCGCACAGACTTGCCAATCCAATTCTTAAAACATTTGTCTACTCTTCTCCAGACACCTTGAGACCGACTAAGCCAAAATAATCTGGGGTAAAATTTTCCTTCCAACTCAACCCAAGCAAAAATAAGACGCCTATCGCCAAAAACGCTTTTCTTTTCCATTACAAAAGTATTTGTAAAATGGTAGATAGCACCGTTGTAAGAAACGGATCGGATAATCTGCAAATCAAGGTCACGCATAGATAAAAGCAGCCCTTCTACACGATTTAATCCTTCTGGTGGATTCCCTTTATCACAAATAATATTGTTTAAATTTTCAAAGTTAGGTTGTCCTTGAAATATCCTAAGATAGTCTACAAGGTCATCGCAATCTTCTCGTTCATTCAATTTTAATGCATAATCGAGTGCTGTTCGACCCCTTGAACCTTCTGGCTTTAAAATGTGCCTAAGATCCAAGCGAACTAAAGCTTTTACCCCTTCATAGTCCTTATGCCATGTAAAGTAATGAATATACCCTATCTTTTTTTTACTGTTAGTAAATCCAAATATGAAATCTCGAATGTGATTCACTTTTTCAAGAATTTCTGAATCAGGGTTAGGATTATATACAAAATTAAACGCATAATTTTGCAAAAGCTCGGCAATGGGAACAACATTTTTTTTATCGATGAACTCAATATTATTCCTTACAATTGTGAGAATGTCGTTAAAAAAATTCCTATCACCTTTACGATCTGAAGATCTTTTTCCGAAAAGTTCTAAAATATCTCTTAGATAAGCTGAGGATCTTACTTCTAACATGGAGTACCTTGTAAATTTTTTTTAAAATTATCAACTTCTTCTCAATGTTTCAATTATAAAAGCGGGTTGGCATTGGAGATAAGGGGCAAGAATGAGCGGCACTTCGTATAGAATGACATCACTGTTTTTGTAAAAAGTCCTTCGAAAAACTTTGGACTGACGATCTCTACAGTCAAATTAGATAAATTGTAGATGCATCAATTTTTAGGAATAATCAAAGCCCTTATTAGGAAGATAGAAATGTCCTGTGAACATATGGAAATTCATCCCTATTAAGAAGTCTTGTGGTGTTATGGCTCAATATCTAGTAAAAATTAGCTTTTGGCAGCTTCTTGAAGTCAATGCAGCTCTTAAAGGTTTCTGCTATTTTTGCTTGGAATTCCTCTCCAAGCTCTAATCGTGTTGATTCTACGCGCCTTAACATACTAATCATGCGATTGAAAGGTTCCACCAATGGGATCCTTTCACGATTAATAATCGATGGCCCATAGATCAAGACATTTAGCCTTTGATAGTCTTCTTCTTGAAATTTTTCACCCGATAGCAGCTTTAACAAGCAAAACATTTCAGCTGAGGCTAAGGCTCCTGCATCGATAGCATCCTTACATGTAAAACTAAAGGATGCTGGAGCGATAGACTCAATCATTTTTAATTCTACAAAGAAGTAGACAAGCTCAATAAAATCTAACCTAGATTCACGTGATAAGACGTTTTTTCTGTGGAAAAATAACGTAAGGATTGCTTGAATAAGGTCGTCTATCCAGCCATCCTTAATGCTATTTTCCATTTTTTCATGCAAAGAAAACTCTGCAAAGTCCAATGCTAGCTGATCTTTTAACTGTTCGATAAATGGGTCCGTATGATTTGCTTCCAAATAAGGACCACTCTGATGATAAAACTCAGTGTTTTTATTAAGCGAAGCGATAAATAAGCTTCTTCCCACATCCTGGTTAACAACATCCTGTAGCGCAATACAACGAGCTCTGTCTTTCCACAAAGAAGCGTCTTGTAAATTAAACAGCAAGTAAGCCTCCCCTTCTCGTTCAATCGCACGTAGACAAGCCTTAAACTCTGGGATTACATCAGCTTTCTGGATAAATTCTTGTCGGGTAGGACAAGGCAAGCGCAAACAATGGCTCGAATGCTTTTGCTGGAATTCTAAAGTAAAAATTGCATTAGGAATATTTTCCTGATAGTAAGGATCGAATTCGGTAAAAGTACTTTCTTCCATCACATTTAAAACTTGATTCAGCGGCCCATTTGGATGACGTCGAAATAGCTTTTGCATGGCAGCATAATCAGCAGCAAGGCGATTCCAAAGAAGCCCAGAATGTTTTGCTATCTCAAGATGGCCATTAGACTGTAAATCGTGCGCCTCTTCCACTATGTAATTAATATAGGCCTTTAAATCTTGAAGAGAGTGATTATTTTGATATACCGACTTTGTGATTGAATGGATAATGTCAATCAGAACATTTGGTTTCTTCTCTGTAATTGTCATAGCTAATTCTTGCTGATAAGTCGAGGATGTCAGAGTCTGACGTAAAAGAAGCTGAAAATCCTTAAAGTACTGTAAGCAGCTTTTGACAGATTCATTTGTGATCAGATTACTTGGATTGCAAGCTAGCATCAGCGACATGACCAATTTGTTAATCGAGCACGCTAAAGGTTTTTCCTGTAAGGAAGCTTCTCGATAAAACTCGCGTAACAGGGGATAGTTAGCCTGAAGAATACCCTCTGCACTATATTTTGCCTGTCGATCCTTCCAGATGGCAATATCAATAAGAGGATCTTTCTCCTGTCCAAAGTAACTTCCAAAATCACAGATCAATTTAATATTACGAATAACCTTTGAATTAAAGAAGCGCGTACCATCCTCTTTGCGAATCATAAACAGTTCGTAATCAGTATCTTTTTTTACTGACTCTAAATCAATGAATTCATATTTGGTCGAAAAGCCCTTCGTAGCAACCAGCTTAACTCTTTTCTTATTTTCAAATGTTTTTTGAGTTAAGGCAAGGAGCCATTTGCCAAGCACACCTTCATCAATTGTTCGTGAAATTTTTCTAAGATAAAAATCTTGAAGCTGTTTATATTCTCTGGATTCCGTTACGCTTTGTAGTTTTTTAGCATGAAATAGCTCAGTATATCGATCAATTTTCTTGGCTGCTTCTCCAACAAGAACCATGATCGTTTTAATGCCTTCTAAAGTTTTGCTATCGGTTACAAGGGTATACTCGTTTTTGTAGAAATTTTTGAGGTAATTTAAAACAACTTTAAAAACATCCTTTACAACTCCTAAAGCTTCCTGTGAGTTTTTTTTTCGCAGCCAATGAATTGTTTTATAATGGAAATTTCCCTCTTGCATGATAAGATGATGTGTTTTTGAGACAGCTATCTCCTTATCTAAATCCATCTCAGCAATATTAGATAATGTTTCAACAGCCTCTACTAAACTTATTCCACCTTCATGCTTGTTATTGTTATTCATAAATTACCTATATAAAAAGTAATTATACTTCTTATTATCTCATAAAACTTATTTTTATATAGACCGGGGTATAGAAAAACTTTTAAGAACCCTTTTTCTCGGAAAATTCTTGACTTCAAATAAGCTAAAAAAGCATAATTCCGAGCGGAAGAGTGGCAGAGTGGCCGAATGCGTCTGTCTTGAAAACAGAAGACGGTGTGAGCCGTCCGGGGGTTCGAATCCCTCCTCTTCCGATCTTTAATGCCCTTCCACACGGCATCCTCAACAACTGTCAGTAAAAAAATGACTCGGGTTAATTCTTGAAGAGCCAGCTCTCCCCCTGTTTCATACAGCTCTTTGTATCTATAAAAACTATCCCTGGAATATCCCATCATTTTGCATGCTTGTGAGACATTTATTTCCTAAAGTTTGTGCCAGCTTTAACACGCCTAGCTTATTTTTGATCACTTTGTGATTATTTGTTGTATTTGACATTTTTACACTCTTTTTTAAACAGGTCGCTCGCTTCAGACTAGCCCAGCCGCATCATGGCGGCTAGTCTGAGTCTTCGCGGCCTATATGATTTTCTACTTTTTTACAAAAAGTGTCAGATTAAGTCTTGTCTATTACCTATAATTGATAGAGTTTAAAAAAGTTAATTGATAGAGTTTAAAAAAGTTTCTTGAAATATTTCTTAAAAATCTAGAAATTCTTTTTACGTTTCCACTTTGCAAACGGTCCTCTCCCCAAACATTCAAGGTGACCTGTATTTTTCTCTTCTCTAAGAATACGACGAATTAGGTCTATTCCAACAGTTGGGCAAAGTTCTTGTAATTCCTGAATTGAAAACTCTCCTTGAAAATGCCCTAAAGTGTCTAAAATGAGTGCTGTTTTAGAACCTCGTGTTTCTGCTATTAAACCAACCCGCTTTTCAAATAAGCGATAAGCATGCCGTAATACTCCTAAAAAATACCCCCACCAAGGTTGTAAGGAGTGCTTGCCCTCATGCCAATTTTTAGAAGATTTTTGGAGGCTGTCATAGTAAGATTCTTTATTTTCCTCTATTACTTTTTCTAAACTGATATAACGGCCGACTTCATAACCGAAATCATAAAGTAAGTATAGGGTTAGCAATCTAGACATTCTCCCATTACCATCAATAAATGGACGGATGCAAAGAAAATCAAAAATGTATGTTGCAATCAAAAGTAATGGATCAACCGTTCCTCTCTCAGCAGCTTGTTTAAACTCTTGATGTAAGCTATCCATTGCCTGAGGGGTTAAATAAGCAGTGACTGGTTGAAATCTAATTATCCTTTCTCCATCCTTAGATATTTCTTCAATTGTATTGTCCTGAAGTCTTCCATTTTCCAGCTCGAACAGAGGTAAATTTATACATTTCTCCATGAAATTGCTGGATGATGTTAGGAGTAAACGGAATATGTTTATGATTTTGATGAATTGTATTGAGTATGGAACGATAGCCCATTATTTCTTCTTCTGAACGATTTCTTGCTGAAGTCTTTTCGTGAACAAGCTCTACAATTCTTTCGTGTGGTGCAGTAATGCCCTCAATTCTATTTGAACTTTCCACGCTTTGAAATGGTGGCTATCTCTATAAGATTTTTTAAGGTTTGAGGCGACTGATTCTTAAATAAGTCTTGTTTACCTTTAAACTCTCTAATTTCCCCCAAAAGTTGCAAAATATTGTGTGTAATCTGCTGTTTTTCAATAAATTGATTTTCAAAAGAATTCATGCAAGCCCTTCTTATATGGGTACTGAAATAGTATATAGTACCTATATACTAGGTATTAACCATAAAGTCACGCTCTTTCCGTGATAAATAGGCACTAAAGGAAAGAGTAGTACCTATATATTAGGTATTTCAAGTATTAGGTTGCAAAAGGAATCATTTCCTCGAGAAGAACGCCAAATTCCCGCCACGGAAAAGTTCGAAGACCGTCCCCTATCTCCCAAAATTCTCCATACCAGCCTAATAGTCTCTCGTTTTTAGAAATAAAGTAAGTCGATATAGCAAATCATTCCTTGCTATTAAGCTATTTGTTTTTAGCGGAGCAGTCATTCTTATAAGCATCAAGCGCAATAACCGTACCCCCCTTAAAGAAGCAAAAAGCCTTTCAGATTGCTCTCTGCCCACAACCCTTGTACACCTATTACTTGTAGGCCACACGTTAATATGGTCCAAAAGTCTCCGATAGCCAACTGGTACTTAGACCTGATTGCTACCAAAACTTTGTACAAAAATCATTTTTAGAATTCATCTACTAAGTCTTGATTTTCGGCAAGGGAATTACTCTTGCCTTCATCGCTTCCGTTGTATCTGACCTATTCAAATTAGCCTTAAACGAGGTTTTGGTAGCAATTCATGACTTAGTTTGGTGCTTTACATAACAACTTAATAAAAATCTTAAGACTTCATATTGGAAAGTTACGCCTATTTTTGAAGGAAAATAGAATGCAGCTCATTCGAAAGCGTTACCGAAAAGGCTCTGCTAAAAAGAATAAAAGAAGCGCAGTTGCCCTTAATTTTATTTGAAGCACTTTGAATAGAGGTAAGAAAATGAGCTTGGTTACCAGCTCATTAAAAATAGCAAGTGACCGGTCCAGTATCATAGGGACATTTCCATTCTCTCTCTATTTTTTTACGATTTTTAGCTAATTTGAAAATATTTTCAAAAACCTTAGGTAAAGTTGTAGACACCCTTTCTAAATCGTCTAAATCCTGATCGTCTAATTCCTCCAAAATAATCAAGATCTCTTTTTTCAACTCTTGGATAGCCGTTTCTATTTGTTTAAGGCTGTGAAAATCGGATGTTTTTTTATCCTTGCCTAAATTAGAAAGTTTTTCTTTTTGGCTCTTATAACATTTCTCATTCAACTTCTCATACAAAAATTTTGCAAAATTTTTAACCTCAAGAAACCCTCGATGCTCAACGGCGCTTAGCGTAGCCTCTTTCCAAAATCGATCTAAACAAGTAGCTGAATAAAGGCTCTGTTTATCTAACTCGTCTAATAATTTGTGAATAAGCTCTATAGGTAAAAAATTTCTTATTAAGTCTGCCCCCACCTCATTGTGGGTTAACCCCACCTTACTATGGTGGTCAGGTCCATTTAAATAATTTTGGAAAGGAATAGGTTGCATAAATAATCTCTAATTAATTCCCAAAAAATATACATCAAATTGCTAATTTAATAAAAATAGATAAAGTAGGGGGTACTTTTATAATAAATCCTCATTAGTCCACCTATCAAAGGTTAGACTATGACCCCTTGGTATTCCCCTCCTACGCTCTGCA
Source organism: Parachlamydiaceae bacterium HS-T3 (assembly GCA_000829755.1). Lineage (GTDB taxonomy): Bacteria > Chlamydiota > Chlamydiia > Chlamydiales > Parachlamydiaceae > HS-T3. Next base: position 146,627 of record BBPT01000001.1, on the reverse strand, counting down.
ATTGAGTTAGCACTTTTTATAACTAGATAAACAACCTGAATTCCCGCTTTTTTTTCAGAAATATGAGGGCTTTCTTTCGAAACTTTTGAAAATGATCAACGAGGAGACCCATAACCCAATCTCGCTTGAGAGGCTCCTTTCCTAGAAGGAAAGGCAGCATAGAATTTTACTGTAAATGTTATGGCTAGCGTGAACAACATCCCCAAGAATAGATTCCATGTCTGTTGTGGAAGCCAATGAAAATAGTAAACGGATAAATAGCAACTAATCACCAGAATAAGATGAACGACGAGTGAGAAATACAGACACCATCCAGAATACCCTAACGACCTCAGGCCAGCCTTGTATATAAAAATGATCGCGTTAGCAAAAACATAAAGAGTAGTTGTTCGTAAAAAATAATGAACATAGGATTGAATTTCTTCTATATTCAGCGATGAGTGATGATGATCCACAAATAAAGAAGATATTTGGTCTCCAAATAGAAAAAAAATAAGGGAAAATGCTGACATGAGAAAAAAAGATAACTTTAAAGCAGCATGAACGGCTTTTATGGCCTGGTTAGCATCCTGACTTCCTAAAAAACGACTAAACAAACTCATGACTGAGCTATAAATCCCCATAATCGGTAGAAAAGCCACCTGATCAATAGTAAAAACGATAGAGATAGCCGCACCGACTTCTTTGCCATAGTATAAAAACATGTTGACAAAGCTTATAAAGCAGAAGCTATTAATAAACTTTTCTAACCCTGAAAAGAACCCCTGTCTTAAAAAGGGTATTAGATCGGTACCACTCCAAATGTCCTTCCATAAAACTCTGAAGGGATTTTTTTTGGTTTGTTTTTGAAAATAAAGTAACAGATAAGCTGTTGAAAATAGATTGGCTAAACATGTTGCCAGAGCCGCGCCAGTAAGTTCATCACAAATAAAAGAAAGCGGCCCAAGGACAAATACATAAGTTAAAGGTATATTGCTTATAACTCCAATAACACTTGCATAGAGAATGGGGCGGGAATTCCCTGTTCCCATGCAAAAGCACTCCAAGACCGTTCTATATAAGACAGGGATTTGAGCAAGAATGAGAACTTTATAATAAGCATTTTCTAAAAGGCAATAATCGCTTGGATGTCTTAACAGCTGAAAATAAAGGAACCCGCACTGCTGCAAAAAGAATAACAAGGGGATGAACAGTGTAGCCACGATAAGTCCCTGCCACACAATGACATAAACCTCTTTAATCTCTCTGCTTCCAAACCGCTTTCCGATAAGGGAAAGTGAAAATTGTAAAAAGCTAATAAAAAATAAAGAAAAACTGAGGGCCAGGAAGCCACCTGTTGTCGCAGCAGACGTCAAGATGGTTCCCTTAAAGGATAGAAAACAACGATCTGTAAAAACCATGATTGTCTGTATGCCTTGAGAAAGGATAACAGGTAGTGCCAAAATAAGTAATTGCCTATACATGCATCTACCCAAATAGATGTCCTATCATTTGTTCTAATAAATGATTTCGCTGGTGTTGTTTATCAAAAAGCGGATGGTCGTTCACAGGCTCATAAATTCTTGTTCCGTTAGGAAGCTGATGAGGAAGCCTCTTCTCTAATTCTTGAATAAAGGATAGAGACAGCTTCATATTGCCAATGCATTCTGCTTCTGCCCCTAGATAGTAAAAACAATTCTTTTCTGAATCAGATAACTGATTGGGATAAGCTGGGGTTATCAAACGATTTGGCAGCTGCTTCCAACGGACTTCCTTAAGCAGCTCCTTAACAGGATCATATAGGCATGGAAAAAGAACGCTATTGTCAAAATTATTTTTTAAAAGAAGGGAGCCTATGCCTCTAGCAATAAAATGAACATGATAAGCATTTTTAAAATAAGAAAGAATGGCTTCTAGCTGATCTTGCCAGACATCCATAGATAAAGGCAACGTAGAGTCGCCCTGCCCTCCTAAATCAAATAATAAAGCACTATGCCCTTTGCTATAGAATGCTTTTGCAAAATCGTGAAAAATATAAAATAAACCAGCCTTCGGTTCCATCAATCCTGGGATAAATACGAATAGATACTCTTGGCGGCATCCATTATAAAAATGAACAGTAAAGGGCCCAGAACGAGTATGAAGGGAAAAACACTCGATCATAAAAGGCCTTGCATTTTCGCTTGGCAATAAGCTAGATGATACCCTAACCCATGGAAATTAAAAGCCGTGTCATAGATGCAACCAGAATAGGGATCCACTTCTGAAATGCCGCTAAATCGATCCTTTAAAAAAGCTGGATGTTGTTCTCCTACCGTTTTAAAAAGATCAAATGCTTCTTTGTAATTACCTTTCGCTTGTTCTACAAGCCCTAAATTAATTTTAAAATGAATGTGATGAGGAAACCGCTCAATGCCATTTTTAAAATCTATCTCAGCCTTTTCCAAATTTCCTTGACTGAGATAGGCAATGCCTCTGCAATTAAGATAGACAGCGTTAATGCCATCTAGTTCCAATGCCTTTGAATAAAATAAAATGGAACACTCATGATTTCCATAAACTCTTTCGATATGCCCCTTTACAAAATGAGGATGTCCTTGCTCCGGGGCCACTTCTAATGCCTTATCACTATATAATAAGGCTTCAGATAGCTTACCGAGTGTTCTTAATACTAATGCCTTATAACCAATAACTCTAAAATTACTCGGATTTATGGATAACTCTTGATCCATCATTTTAAGATAGACTTCAGCTTTTTTATTTCTTATGTCTAACGACCGGCAATGCCCAAAATGGTTTAAAATAACAGGAACATCTACAATCACTCCACGTTCTTTTAATGAGGGCTTGATGGAATCAACAATCACCCCAGAATATCTAATGTCAGGCTTAGAGCGGAATAGCTTTATTGTTTCAGAAGTATAAAAAGCACCAGTTGAAAAAAAATTATAACGCAAAATATTAAACGCATCAACGTGTGCTGCTTTTTCAACAAAATAATCAGCAAGTTTATTTAACTCTGTACTTTCAAAATATTCATCCGCATCTAAGAAAAGCACCCAATCTGTTCTTACACGCTCTAGCAAATAGTTTCGAGCATGACTAAATCCATCAACAAAGCTAATTTTTTCAACATGTTCTGTATATTTCCTAGATAGGGAAATCGTCTGATCTGTTGATCCCGTATCCGCTATTAGAATATTTTTGACGAATGGCAGTACACTTTCAATACAAGTAGATAGATATTCTTCTTCATCTTTAACAATTAAACAAAGGGTAATATCAAAGGGTTTCATGAATGACTGCCTCCAAGCAAGAAAATAAACTAGCACGTACACCTGGTTCAGAGAATAAGTGATCCCCACCATCAATAATCTGGACGTTAACGCCTAAGTCTTTTAAACCATTGTATTCTTGATAGTGTTTAGAATCTTCAGTTCCTAAAATTGTAGTTACATTTTTAAGTTTTAATAAAAAATGATGCCTTGGTCTAAGTTTTATTCTTCTTAAAAAGTAATCTTTGGACAAGAATAACTGGCCATTGCGAATCGATACAAAATCCGTGTGACAATCATGAAAAGAAATATCATCAGAAAAGCCATTACTAATCGCAATTAAAGGCTCATCGATCCCTCTCTCAGCAGCTGCCATGAGGGCAACCAATGAACCTGTGCTGATACCCATCCAAATTAAAGATCCTTTAAACGGCTGAGCAATAGCAAGAGCATCCTGCAACATAGACTCCCAAGTTGTCATCGCAAAAGTTCCTGAAGATAACCCAGAACCTCTAAAGTCAAAACGGACAACGTTAACAAAACAATTGGATACAAGATGTTCCGAAAGCTCCGTTAATAATCGCTGAGGGCCCACTTTATCACCCGTAAGCCCATGGCATAAGATAACTGTTGCCTTGGGCACCTGTTCGCACTTATCTAGAGTTACACTTAACCATTCATCCTTATTTATAGGCCAAATTTCTTCCGATCTAATCACATTGCTGCTGTGTTATCATGTTCATGATTTTTGATACGTTGAATGCTAGATCATCTTCACCGTTTAAATAGATAACCATCGGGTTGCTTTGCGCCTCTCTAATAAAAATCCCTTGAGCCTGTTGAAGAAATTGATAAGATTCATAATCTGCTTTCTCATCTCTACTGCCTATTCTTTCCAAGGCAACGTTAATCGGTAGAAGAAGGAGAAATGTCAAATTGGCTTTTGGGAGATCTCGGAATAACAGATCTTCCTTATCTTCATCTTGCTTAAAGCATTCTTGATAGGTTTTGAACGAAAAAAGATAACGATCTGCTATTACAATATCATTTTCTGCCAACAGAGTTTCTATTTGTTGCCCCATTTCTAGTAATGACAGAAGAAAAAAACAGCTTTTAAATTTTGCAATTCTTTTATCAATTTCAGGATTGCCCTTACCCTGCATTGCATCCAATTTTTTTAAAAATGGATAAACCGTCACATTTCCCCTTAAAGGACTGATAACGGCTGCTTTTATACCTTTTTCTGCCAGCTCTTTACTGAGAGATGAAACCAATGTTGTCTTCCCACTTCCATCTATGCCAGATACCTCTAACAAAATACCCGCTTGCAATGGACAATATAGCAGCAAAAATAGCATTAAATAAGGCACGGTATCTCCTCAAATTTGTCATAAGTTTCGAAATAATCTTGTTTAATATTGGGATCAAAAACTTTAATAAAATGACTTAAATCTTGAAGCTCAGGATGCTTGTTTAAAGTATAAAAAAGATTGTTTTTCCATCCTTCAAATCGCTTATTTGTCATCGTCCTGTCATGATATAGGTGCTTTACGGTCAGGCTTTCATCAAAGGCAAACTGACAACCTTGCTTAAAAAGCCGGTAAGACCATTCGCTATCTTCCAAGCCCCATGCAAGGTAATTTTCATCAAAAGGCAACCTTTTGGCCCAATAACTTCTTAAGGATAGGTTACAAGTGAAAGCCATGAACCAAGGATGTTTTAAATCATTAACTTTTTTATGATAGCGATCAAGTAACTTGGATCTTGTATCTTTAGTCGTCATTAAAGCGTTATTTTGATCTAGATGTAAGCGTTGGCCTAGGATAATATGATTATCATGGATCGTGTGAGCGATGTAATGATTGCACACAAAATGAGCATCAACCAGAATGTCGCAATCTAAAAAAATAATCACTTCACCTTGTGCATATTTCATACCCGTGTTACGGGCAGCAGCTGCACCTTTATGTTCGGTACGAATCAGATGGACGCCTTTTGGAATAAGCTCATCTATTATTTCATCACTGCCATCATCAACAACAATAACCTCATACGATTTGAAGTTATTATCTAAAAGAGCACTTAGCGTTTGCTCCAGGTGATGTTTTCGTTCAAAGTAGGGAATAATAATACTGACTAACATTTAATAAGATTGGCTTCATGAGGTTTTTGAGAAACGAAATGCTTATGAATGAAAGAAAGGGTTTCCTTTTGAGCAGGAAAGGCTAGCAGCTCATAAGCTTGTTTAAATGTACACCATTGGTAAGCATCATGTTCAGAAGAAAGGATCACTTCAGCTTCCTTACAAACATAAGCACAAAAATTTGCACTATAAGCAACACTCCCTTTTGTTTGATCATAAAACATCGTAACGTCAACATTATAGAGAGCTTCCCAACTTAAACTAGTTTCTTCTCGAATTTCACGCTGAACTGTATATACGGCTAATTCCATATTCTCTACTTTTCCCGTTACAATTTGCCAAATCCCCGGCAAGTAAGTTCTTAAAGAGCGTTTTAGTAAAAGATAAAAAGGGGTAGCTACATCATGGCAATCAACAAGATAGGCTGCCACAAAGTTCGGATGATGTGTCATGCGTTTCCTCTAAAAGTGGTGTATTACAAAGTTTAAACTGAGAAATAGGTGCTTTGCCAAAACGTTTTTGACACATACTAATATAGGCATGTGTAACAAGATTAATCGTTAGCCATTGTTCTTCTAAGGAGCAATGATTGTGAACCCCTTTAAGAAAATTTAAAAAGCAAATATGGCGTGCGTATTCATTGTAGCCAATAAAGTCACCATCTTTTTCCATACCCGCTGGGAAAAGATCTTTACCGTTGATGACTTCATAGGGAAGTCCACCAATAATTTCACTATTCCGAAAAATATGAATATCAAAGTGCTCTAATCCTCCAGCGGCCTGATGATCGATAGCATGGTTCTGGCGCTCTTTCACTTCATAAGCTTGATAGCTATGCACTTGAATGTTCATTAGCGGTCCTATTTGCAAATTGATCGATTCATGGCGAACTCGGCCATTCCCTTTGTAGGTATCCTTGGGTAAATAGGCCCAAGCTCTTCTTGAAAAACCTGATTGCAGCAGATTAAGCGAGCAAGTCGTAATCACATGGGCATCTTTGGAGAATTCAATGAGTGCTAAAAAATCTAATTCTCCCATTAGGCTATATTCTTGATTCCTCCAACGCTGATAGTACTCTCGATAATTTTTCTGATTAAACCATTTCTGATAGAAGGACTCATTTAAAGCGAGTAGTTGATCCTGAGGACCATAACTAAGGGAGGAAATCACACAATCTGTCGGATAATGAGCCTCGGGAAGAAGATCGTATGATAGAAGCATTCCTAGTAAATCCATGAAGTGATAGCCACTATGAAATAGCTTGCCATAGCCATATTTGTAGGGATGGTTTTCTCGAGAAAAAAACTCATCTGGCATATTAAGGCTACCATCGCAATGATTGATTTGAATATGAGAAATCGGAAGACCATATTTCCTGATCATCTGTCGGACTTGAGCTAAAATCCATAGATAACGCGGGTCATAACGTCGTTGACATAGGACGGTAACCGGAGTTTGATACTTCTTTTTCAGTAAGAGTAACTCTTCGTATTCCGATTGGATTTTTTGTGCTTGTCTTTGATCGTTACAAACATGGATGGGTGCCGTGATGGGCTTGTCAGTAAGAACGGGGATTTTTTGTTTAATCAAATACTTAAGATACGCAAAATGGGCCTTTGGCTCGGTACTAATAATGCTATGGGTAATACGATGCTTAATGATTAAGGCATCCAGATAGCGCTTGATTTGATCATGCAACTCGTATGCATCGCGTTTTTCATCCGGGATACAAAATAGCTCACATGGAATCTGATGCTCTTTTAGGTAAGCATGCAATTCTTCCTTTTTAGATTCTAAATCAACAATAACTGTGGGAGAAAGCCCTAGTTTTTTGAGGCTTTTAATATAAACTCTTTTCGAATGAGGACCTAACCCTATAAGTAGAATTCTCGCAACCATTAAAACAATCTGGTTTAAATTGATTGCCAGATACCTTAAATAAACTTCCCAACTAATTTCAACAAAAAAAGCAACAGTCGAAACCATTTTTCTGAAAAAATTCTATAAATGATTGCTAGTTAGTAATGATAAAATGAAAGGCATCTTACTAGGTGTTTAACTCATTGCCAATGAATCTAATTTCTGAGTTTAGAGTAGCCAATAGCGATCATCGAGGCTTTTTTAGTTGACCTCATTTTAACCTTACGTCAATCAGCCTACGGAGTGATTGATCGACAAAACGCTTGAACTCGTACAAATTTTTAACGAGCTAATCCTAGCGATTATTTTGAGTTTCCTTTGAGGGATTTCCTAGGGTAAATTACTTGACAACTTTTTTTTAATTAAATAACATCATCTCCTGTTCTAAATGTAAACAAATTTGGTTTTTTAGGGCTCATCCCTTAATAAAAACTATTAATAAAAGAGGCAAATATGAAATTTTTAAAATTCCCTAGGAAATTAAGAATCATCTTTTCACTTGCTTCCCATCATCATCACCATTCCTGCTAGCTTCTATTCTCTTTATTACTATTTTTGTTTACCTAAACTGAATTCACCCCACCACCGTCTGATGGTGAATTCACAAAAGAATTGAGTTTTTTATGAATATTTTTGCATTTATCTTTTTCCTTTTTGCGCTCCAACTGATTTGTTTAATCGTTGGTAAGAAATCGACAGAACAAATGTCCAATAATGATGATTATTTCCTTGCCGGGAAGGGAATTGGTTTTTTCCCTTTAGTAATGACTTTTTTAGCGACCCAAATTGGCGGCGGGATTGTTCTCGGGGCTACGGAGGAAGCTTACCGGTACGGTTGGTATGTGTTACTCTATCCGCTTGGAGCTTCTCTCGGCCTTCTAGTATTAGGTATGGGCGTTGGTCGCAAACTTTCACAGTTTAATGTTTCAACAATTGCTCAAATCTTTGAAGTCGTTTACGGTTCCGCTAAACTTAAACAGATTGCTTCCTCTTTGTCTATCCTTTCCCTTTTTATGATCCTGGTCGCTCAAATCATTGCGTCAAATAAATTTATGACGAGCATCGGGGTCGCTCACCCCTTAATCTTCATAGGTTTCTGGGGACTCGTGATCTTTTACACGGCTATGGGAGGGTTAAAAGCTGTTGTTGCCACAGATATGATTCAAGCAGCCTTTTTTATTTTAGTTTTCATAGCGACAATAATTTTCATAGGAAAAGAGATGCCGGGAGAAATGCTATTCAAGGGTAATCAAGAATCTTTTTCTTTTGAACCCGGTAAACTCTGCGGCTGGTTGCTTATGCCTCTATTGTTTATGGTCATCGAACAGGATATGGGGCAACGATGCTTTGCCGCGGAATCCCCTAAAATCGTTACAGCCGCCACATTATGCGCTGCCCTAGGCACTTTTTTGATTGGTTTGATCCCTGTCTCTTTAGGTGTGCTCGCCAACCGCATGGATATTAGCAATCCAGAAGGAGGAAGCATATTAATGGCAATCGTCACACAGATGACCTCTCCTATTTTTACAGCTCTAGTTGCCTGTGCCATTTTAGCAGCACTCATCTCAACCTCTGACTCCCTTATCAACGCGATAAGCTCGAACCTCTCTCAAGACTTCGGCTTCTCAGTGATGGAAAACTTGCGTAGTTCTCAAGTGATTTCAGCATTGATTGCTCTATCTGCAATCGTTTTTTCTTATTATTTTAATAATATTGTAGATTTGCTTATTCAAAGCTACGAGCTCTCTGTGAGTTGCTTGTTTATTCCTCTTCTGATTGCTATCTTTAAACCAAGAGGAAGGGCTTTTTCAGCTGCTATCGCGATAGGAGCAGGCGCTCTAGGTTTTTGTATTTTTCGAGCATTTCCCCAATCAATCCCAAAAGAAATCTTAAGTATTTGCCTATCTTTAGGCGGTTTTATGATGGGAGAACTCTTTGCAAAACTAGCAAACACAAGAGGTTTTTTAAAAAGAGAATTAATGTAATGCTTGTGAATATTTATATAATATCATAAAATATTGAAATAACTTTAGCAGGCTCAATGAAAATTAATCTAATTGTTACAATTGCGATTATTATTATTCCATCCCCAAATAGAGGGTGCGAATAGGGCATTGAGCTTTTTTAAGTCTCTATGTGGCAAAGCCGCACTCAAAAAGAGTGCGGCTTTTTTTTTGCCTTTAAATTTTAACTTAGAAGGACAGTATGCGGATAGATTGGCGTGTTTGGAGTACAGGTTTTGCACTTTTTTCTATGTTCTTTGGTTCAGGAAATCTTGTTTTCCCCTTAAGTGTCGGGTATGAAAGCCAAGGTCACTTTTTATGGGGAGCATTTGGCATTGTTCTAACAGGAGTACTTGTGCCTTTTCTAGGGGTTTTAGGAATGATTCTATATAAAGGCGACTTGAACCATTTTTTCTCCTTTTTAGGAAGAAAAGGGTTACTCATCTTCTCCTTTTGTCTCCTAGCATTAATGGGCCCCTTTGGGGTTTTAGCACGCTGCTTAACAGTAGCCCATGGTGCCTTACTCCTCCTCTTTCCACACCTAACCCTTGCACTAAGTAGTCTATTCATTTGTGCCCTTATTTTTCTTCTTTCCGTCAATGAAAGTAAAATTGTGAAGGTGATTGGAAGCTTTTTGACCCCCTTTTTACTTTTTTCTATTATCACCATTGTTTTCTCAGGCATGCAGCAAAACTGCCCACTAACGGTCAAAGATAGTGTCCCATTCGAAGCCTTTAAGAATGGCTTTTTCCAAGGCTATTATATCATGGATCTTCTTGCGGCTTTCTTTTTTTCTCATTTTATCCTGAAGCACCTTCGAAAAACCGATGATCACGAACAAAGCATCTTAAGGACATTTTTTAAAGCCTCAATACTCGGAACTTCCCTTTTAGCAAGTGTGTATATATTTCTTGTCATCTTGGGATGGTATTATAGTCCTCTCTTTCATCAAAAATCGCCTCAAGAGTTTTTAGGTCTCATTGCTTTTGAAAGTCTCGGTCAATTTGCAGGGCCGATTGTTTGCTTGGCCATTGTGTTTGCCTGTCTCACAACCGCCATTATCCTTACTTCTCTTTTTGCAGACTTCATAAGACAAGAAGTATTTAATGATAAATTATCGCATAAGACCTCCACTCTGCTCACACTATCCATCGGTTTTGCTGTTTCTATCTTGGAATTCAATGGGATAGCGAAGTTACTGGGACCTATTGTTGAAATGATTTACCCATTTTTAATTTTAGTAACTCTTTTCAACATCGTTTATTTTTTTTATAAAAAGAGATACAATAAATTTATCTACAACAAGGGTTAGTTATGAATTCAAAAGTTTCTAAATCATCATCACCTGCCCCGTTTTATCATGTAGAAAAAAAGAAGCAAGACCAAAGCAAGCCATCCACTCCTCTATCTTTTAATGTTTCAAAAAACACGAAAAAGTCAGAGGTATCGCTTAAAGGAAAAATTAAAAGGGCTGGCCAATCAATCCTAAGGTTGGGAAAGAGAATTTTGAAACTTTTTACTCGCTGCTTTCCCTGCATAAAAAGAGAGCCCGAGAACACGAAGAAGATTAACACTACAACACCTTTACTCTACAGACAAGCAATCGAAATTCCTGAAGAAACGGCTATACAAGCGGCCAACCAGCTTCTCGATAGTGAGTGGGATTTAGAACCGGAAGGATTATTTAGAATCGCATCCGCTAAGGACACACAAACTACGTACTTAAAGCAAATTGCTAATAGAGAAACTTTAGATTTTCATGAAACAGATGAGGATTCTTACCTCAAATGCAATCTTTTAAAGGCTCTTTTCCGAGAGAACATCCCATTATTTGATAAAGACCAAACCGAAAGCTTTCTATCCAAGTGGGATAGCCTACAAGAGGATCAGGATAAGGTGGAGGCCTTTAAAAAACTTATTGCTTTTCTTCCTCAGGATAAAAAAGAAGTTTTTAAAAAGCTTGTTCGGTTACTTATCAGTGTGGCAGAAAAGTCTGGCGAAAATCAAATGAACGCCTCAAATTTAGCAACTTTGTTTCCGGCCGTCGTGTTCAATAAAGACATAACCATTCAGCAGATTCCTATTGCTAGCAGAGCTCTGGAGTTTCTTTTTGCGAGGGAATCTGCTGATGATCTTTTCCCTGAGAGCGTTTCTTAGATTCTTCTGCTTTTAGGTAATCTTCATAGAATTCAAATTCTCCGGGATGTTGTTTATTATACTCCCGGATTCGCTCACATTTATGGCAAACTTCAGCCGCATTTAATGATAATGAAAAGAAAATGAGCGAGAGGTAAGAAAAAGTTTTCATGACGGCCTCATTTGTTATTGATGAATAGTTAATTGTTCAAATAGCAAACAATAAAAACCTTGTCAATTCGCTTAAAACAAATTATAAAAAAATAAACGAAAGACGAGTGCTTACTGTGGCCACTAAAATTTTAGTTGTTGATGACGAACCTGACTTCGAATTGCTTATCACTCAGTTTTTTAGAACAAAAATTCAACAAAATCTTTTTCGGTTTATATTTGCTGATAGTGTGCAAGAAGCACTAGGCATTCTAAAGAGTGATCCTGAAATTTCTATCGTGATTACCAATTTAAACGATCCGGGAAATGAGCTTATGCTACTCCTGGAAAAGGTGGCCTTACTCGATCAGTTTTGCAAGGTCATCGTAATTTCAGCTTACGGGGATATGGCCAATGTACGAATGGCGATGAACCGAGGTGCCTTTGATTTCATCATGAAACCCATTGATTTCAGTGATCTAGATTTAACCATCGAACGTTTAGTAAAGCAAAGCGCCCTTTCGAAGGAAGCCCTAGAGAATAAAAAAGCACTTGCCGATATTGAAAGACAATTAGACATTGCACGCACGATTCAGCAATCTTTTATTCCACACAACTTTAATCCCATGCCTTCTTTACCCAGTATCGAAATATTTGGAAAAATGCTTCCGGCTAAGCATGTTGGTGGTGATTTTTTTGATTTTTTCCCCCTTGATGATCAACATATCGGTTTTATTATCGCTGACGTTTCCGGTAAAGGAGTCCCCGCAGCTTTATTCATGGCTGTGACAAGAACGATTATTCGTACCATTGCGATGAAAACTAACTCTCCATTGGAAACCGTTCAAGAAACCAATAAACTCCTTAATTACGAGAATGAAACTTCCCTCTTTGTAACGGCTTTTTATGGTGTGATCAATTGTATCACAGGGGAAATGAGTTATAGCAATGCAGGGCACAATCCTCCTTATCTTCTCTCCGAAGACAACACGGTCACAGAAATCGGTCGTCAACAAGGGTTACCCCTAGGTGTGTTAAGTGAGCCTGAGCTATCTAATCGATTACCCTACACAGAGAGAAGCCTTCAATTAAAGGCGAACGATACTCTTATCCTTTATACAGACGGTGTCACAGAGGCAATGAATATCTCCTATAAAATGTTCGGCGAAAAGAAACTGACAAAAATCTTGCAAACAATCACAGACAAGTCCCTAGAAGAAATTGTAGATATTATCCTAGAAAGTGTAAAAAAGCATGGCGGCAAGGCCGCCCAATCCGATGACTGTACCCTACTTGCTTTGCGTTATAAGGGGTAAAGTTTCTTCCTGAGATGATAAAATTTTATAAATAGCTGCTTGTGCAATTGCAATCACAGGAACCGTTACAAACAAACCGACAAGAAGCAACGCAGCACCAAGCACGTTAAAAAGGTAACTTAAGACCGCAAACCAAAATAGCTTTCCCTTTGATCCATAAACAACCTTATTACTAGCTTTAAATGATTCGATAATACCAAAGTCTTTTTCGATAATAAAATAAGGAAAGAGATAGAATTTTAATCCGAAAATAACACCTGGGATGATGAATAAAATCAACCCTAAGCAAACGCCCAGGTAGTATAAGATTTGCCCAAACAAAAATCGTACATAGTAGGAAAAGGTTTCAAAAAAGTCAGCTAGTTCAACCTGTTCCTTTTTAACAACCTTTAAAGACACATTTGTAATTCCCAGGGAAGCGTAAGGGCCGAGCAATATCGCCGCAAACTGCAAAACCTTAGAAAACAAACCTTCACCTAAAAGGGATTCTATCACATTAGGAAGAGCCCCCAGAAAAAAAGTAATCGCGATGATAGCCACCCACTTTGGCCAATGGGCTTTCCACCCTTTCCATCCGACCCCTAGTATTTCTTTAATTGTAAATCGATTTTCCGCCATAGTCTACCCACTTTAAGTTTAATCTTCTGCTCATTTCTTACTTAAGCGCCTAGAGCTTCTTCAGAACACTTCTCACAACCAATAGCTCTAATATCAAGCTAATTTATAGCTGTAAAGTTTTAATTTGAATAAAAACCTTGCTGCGCTTAGGATTATTTCACCTATGTTTAATCGTCATCTTTTTGATAAAAATCCAGCTCTATTTTTTGGTATCTCTTTTTATTTAGGCATAACGTTTGGTATTTACCGAGAATACCTGCTTCTCCTACCTTTTCTTTTGTTGCTAAGAAATAAGCGTAAGATCATAGGGCTTTTATGGGGGATAGCTGGTGTAATTTTTAGTCTTACCTACTACCATTATAGTGAAATTAGTCCTCAGGGAATTTCCGGTATTGCCACTGTCAATTTAGAAAGCGTTCACTTTCAAAAGAGTCGGTTTGGCCGGTTTTATTATTACAAAGGGATCCTATCTGATTTTGAAACACAGGATCCTTCGATTACCCCTCCAAAAAATGTGCCAGTTAGCTTTAAAATTAGGGATAAAAAGTCACAAAGACCAGTAGCAAACGGCACCTATCGCCTCTATTGCAAACTGATGCCTTCGCCAGGCCAACGCTATCAGCTGAAAGTCTTAGATTCTACATGGGAAAAAGTGCCCTATTCTTTTAGCCTTGGTGAACTTAGGTTTAAGGCAAAAAAAGCATTTAATCATTTTTTAAATAATCGATTTGAAAATTCCCATGTGAAGAATTTTTTAGCAGGACTTCTTATAGGAGAGTATTCTGATAAAAAATTACAAAAGGCATTTTCCCAATTTGGATTACTGCATTTGCTAGCTATTTCAGGATTCCATTTTAGTTTTATGGCTATGATTTTTCGTTTTATCCTTCGTCCTTTCTGGGCACCAATGAAGAGCGCCATCCTTATCTGCTTAATTCTAACGTCATACTTTCTTTTGCTCGGTAACAACCCCTCAGTTCTTCGTGCATGGATAGCAGTTATTGTTAGCTATAGCTCTTTAATCGCTAAAAGACCTGTAAGTAGCCTTAACGCATTGGGCATAGGTCTTATGATTGTGTTGATCATCAAGCCTTCCTTTTGTACCCATTTAGGGTTTCAGTTCAGCTTTTTAGTTACAGCAGCCATCTTGCTCTTGTTCCCCTATATTGATTCTTGGATAGAAAGGCTTTTCCCTAAAAGGACAGCACAAGAAATCGAATCTTTAGGTTTTTTCGACAAACACCTTTTACTTATTTTAGGCTTTTTTAAACCTGTGATTTCACTTAATTTAGTCACAACAATCGCTTCTTTACCCCTATCTCTTTTCTATTTTAAAAGCTTCCCTCTTCCTAGCCTTATCTATAATCTTTATATGCCTTTTTTTGTGATGTTCAGTCTCACCTTTCTAATCCTAGGAATTTTTTTTAGCCCAATAGCCCCCCTTAGCGCACTTATTCACTCTATAAATGAAAAATTTACGCTATTTTTCCTTAATATGACCTTCGATACACCTAAAAATCTTAATTTTTCCTTATCCTTTGAACAAACAAACTGTTACTTATTAATCATTTATTATTCTTTATTAATGGGAATCGCCATCTATTTAAACAATAAAAACAATAAACCTATTATTCACAAAAATATGTATTTTGAATAAGATGGGATTTATAAACTAAATTTGAGATTTTTATGCTGATTGGCTAAAAAATCTTTATAAAGGAAGGTTCCTATGAAATTAACAAATTTTATGGCATTTACTGCTGTATTTTGTGGGATTTCATTTTTCACGGCATCGAAGGCAGAAGCTCGGGTAAATGTCGGGATAAATATTGGTGGACCAACAGTTGTACGAGAAAGGGTCTATGCCCCAGAAGTTTATGAACGTGTGTACGTTCCATCCTACCCCTGTTACGAAAGGGTTTATGTCGCTCCAAGACCTGTATGCCGGGAAGTTTATGTCGGGCCAGGCTATGGGTATCGCGAATATCCAAGATCAGGCGTTTCCTTTGGCTATTGGAGATATTAATTTTTATGCGCATGCGAGTCCAAGCATGCGCATTTCTTATTTCACTTTAGCTATACAAGAAATTTCAATAGATGACCCTAGAGGAAGGGCCGCCACCTCAATCGTTTGCCGAGCTGGAGGACATTTTTCCTGGAAATACTTACTATATTCCTCATTCATCGCTTGAAAATCTTGAAGATTGGTCAAAAAGACATCGCAACGCACGACCTCATCCAAGCTAGATTCGCTTGCTTCAAGAATTGCCTTTAAATGTGCAAATACTTGCGCCGTTAATTGTTTCATATCACCTAAAATGAGCTTTCCCGTCTGTAGATCAATAGGAAGCTGGCCAGAAACAAAAACAAAGCCACCTGATTTAACTGCTTGTGAATAAGGACCGAGGGCTTTTGGTGCTTGATCTGTTACAATTTTTTCCATAGATACTCCTCTTAAAAGGAAGCATAGCAAACAACTAAAATTCCTCGCTATTTTCTTTTAACAAAAAATCCATATCGTTTTGCATTGCGCTGTTAAACAATTTTTGCTACACCAGCCTTATAAGGTAAGTCATTATTTTGCTAAGAGGTATTATGAGCTCAAGCCTTTTTCTTGAAGAGGAAGCTTCTAGACAAATTACATCTCTATTAGCCATCTTGCTAGCCGATACGTATCTTGTGTACGTAAAAACACAAAATTTCCATTGGAACATTCGTGACCCTCGCTTTTTTTCACTCCATAAATTCTTTGAAGAGCAGTACCAATCTTTGGCTGCGGCAATCGATGAAATTGCAGAGCGGATTCGCATGTTGGATGCAAAAGCCCCAGGATCGCTTAATTCTTTTTTAGAACTTACTCGTCTGGACGATGCAAAAGATGAGCTCTCAGCAGATGCCATGCTAAAAGCATTGCTACAAGATCACCAAAACATCATTCAATGGATTCGCCAAGAAATTGAACCAACCTCTAAACTTGGCGATGAAGGAACTGCGGACTTACTTGTTCAAAGGTTGCGTGCTCATGAAAAAGCGGCTTGGATGCTTAAAAGTCACTTTAAAAATAATTAAGGAAAATCATGAAAGCCATTGCGATTGACACCTTTGGAGGCAGCGAACTGCTTAAGCTAGCTGATTTACCCATCCCTCATCCCAAAGATAATGAAATCCAGATAGCTGTCGAGTATGCGGGCGTTAACCCTGTAGATTGGAAAATAAGAGAAGGGTTTTTCAAAAGCAAGATGCCTCACGAATTTCCATTAATTCTAGGCTGGGATGCGGCTGGAACTATCAGCGCAGTCGGAAAAAATGTAAGTCAGTTTACAATAGGAGATCGTGTTTTTGCCTATTGCAGAAAGCCAACAATTAAAGAAGGAACTTATGCAGAATACGTCTGTTTTGATGCCAACCAGGTAGCTAAAATCCCCAGTAAGCTCTCCTTTGCACAAGCTGCTGCATTACCACTGGTAGCACTCACAGCCTGGCAAGCTCTTTTTGATGTGGCAAAACTACAAAAAGGACAAACTGTCTTGATTCATGCAGGTTCAGGTGGAGTTGGTAGCCTCGCCATTCAACTCGCTAAAAATGCAGGAGCTCGCGTTCTTACCACTTGTTCTGAAAATAATCATGCCTACGTTAAGAAGCTTGGTGCTGATCTTGTGATTGATTACACGAAAGAAAGTTTTGTAGAAAAGATTCAAGAAAAAATGGGCGGGGTTGATGTTCTATTGGATACAATTGGAGGAAAAACTCTCAGGGATAGCTTAACTATTGTTAATCCTGGTGGTTGCCTTGTCAGCATAATCGAACAAGTGGGCGCAGAAGTCATTCAAGATAAGGATATCAGAACAGGTTATGTGTTCGTACGCCCTGATGGGAAAGAACTTGAAGAGGTTGCCCGCCTCATGGAAATAGGCAAGCTTGTTCCTCCTGAGATCAGTGAGTTTCCATTAAAAGAAGCAGCAAAGGCCCATGAAAAGATTAAGGCGGGCCACACAAGAGGAAAAATTGTCCTAAAGATCGGGAGTGCTGCCTAAAGGGCAGCTTCATCCATTGTTTTTAAACGAGGTGTCATTTCCCACATTTTTGGGCCTATTACATCAAGCAGTCTTTCCGTCAAAAAAGATTCCAATTCAGGATATTTTTTAGCTAACCAAATACGAAATTTATACATCTTGCTAAAAAGCTCAATTTCATACTCAATCTGGTTAGAAAATCGATCACTTTTTTCAAACTGTCCTACATCAATATGAACAGGATAACCATCAATCACACCTGTATTTTGCATAAGAGCATGATCATTATCAGCAAACCCTCTTTCATATTCTGAAAGAATCATCCCCAGCAGATTACTAAGAAGAGTTTTAGCCTTATTAGCACAGCCATTTTGCATGTATTCATCAATTGTTGGGCATAACATCCTAGCCCGCTTTTGAATCATGAATTCTAGATCATCTGCATTTAAAGTATGTTTTAAACCCAATTTATCGAAAATAACCAATTGCTGATTGAGATGTTGAGATTTATTAAGATGCACAAAGAAAACCCCTGTCTCTTTGGCTAAATATTCACTAGCTATTTTCCAACTTGAAAAAAGATTATTTAATTTTTCATTTTTTTTAGCTAATTTTTTCTGTCTAATTTTTTCGACAGGAGGTAAAAATGACAAAGTATTTAAAAACTGTTGAGGTCTAAATCGTTGATATTTTAGAAACTTAATCACATATTGACCATCTTCACTGACAAATACATAAGATTGACATCCCTTGCCAAGATAATGGAAGGGTTGTTTTAGTACCTGACGAACTTGGTGGCTCATTTCAGAAGGATAAGAAACCTCTCTTTGGGGATCATAAGAGAGATTGGAAGTAATGTTGCCAATTGTAAAACCAGCCGTCAATTGGAAGTACAGACGGCTAGCCCCATATAAAACTGTACTGACAAGCATCAACGCAATCAGCTTTGATGCTTGTCGTTGAATCCAAGTAACCATACTTACTTAAAAAAACCGACCAAAAATACGACTCACATCATTATAAGTAAGAAATAAGAAGAATAAAATTAACAAGATGGCAAAAGGCAATACGAGCTTTTCCATCGTTTTTGGCTTAATTCTTCTTCTTGTAATAAGCTCGAAAAAGGAGAAGACAATAGTTCCTCCATCAAGCATTGGAATAGGTAGTAGATTTAAAACACCAAGATTTAAACTAATCGCCCCCAACCAGTAGAGTGCTTCACTAAAGCTTAGCTTCCACTGTTCTTGAACGACTTGAATGATTCCAATAGGACCGCTCATCCATTTTGGATTTAAGTTACCGGTGAACAATGCGGATAATGTTCGCCAGATTTCTTGGAAAACATTTGAAAATAGTTCCGTTGGTGTAGGGTTATACAAGACTTTACGATCCTGGACAGGGAGACCGACCATTAATTGCTTTTCATGGCTTTCAATCAAATTTAGTAGGTGACTACGTTTTTCAGGATCTTCAATTGCCTCAATTTCCTTTTTCTGTTCTTGAAGGCTATTCGCAATGTCTGTTCCACTTGCCTCATCCGCCATAATTTCGCTTCTTGTTTTTGGAATAACAGGGTTGAGTAAGTATAAGTTGCCTGACTGCTTGATCGGTTTCTCTAAACCGATTGAAGATGCAATTTTATCGATATCTTTCGCACTAACCTCTGTGTCGAATACTTTTTCAGTTTCTTGGACAGGAAGTACTTTAGCAAGCTCTTTAGCTCTTTGTACTATAATGGAAAGATGTCTTGTTTGAATTTGCTTTAAAATCTCAGATGAGTGTTTAACGGGGATTCCATCCACAGCAATAATACGATCACCTGGTTGCAAAGGCAGCTCTAAGCTAGTTAAAGTGAAGCTTGGAAAAGCTTCTTTTTCGCTCTCTTTATCAATAAATCGAATCTCATTTTCTACAACACCGTTATTAGTTAGGTTGTAAGGGATCATATAGAGCTTCTGGAGCCGACTCATATTTAACTGAGCTTCATATTGCCAATCCACCAACTCATCTTTAAATTCTGAATCCATTCTTAACTCTTGGACAGGAACCCTAGGTACCCTTGCCAACATGACCTTATTCCCACGCTTGATCGTGAGAAGGACGCGTCCATCGTTTAAAATATGAGATAAATGGTCTAAAGAGAAAACACGCTGACCATCAACCCAAGCAATACGATCACCATACTGAATACCGCTACCATTTAAAGGTGAGCTTTTAGGTAAAAGGTTTTCTTCTCCATTAGGCAAACGATTGTAAATGAGATAACTTGCAGGTTGTAATACACCGGTCGTTAAAATGCCCTTACCCATGGAGGCAGGATGTTCAACTGGCTGCACTTTCATATCGAAAGCCGACTTTTCCCCTGCTTCATAGTTGACACGATTTCCTTTAATCTGAATGGTTGAATTTGCTGTGAGAGCTGCATACAAATGGTCTTTAGCATTTTGGTAAGGGTGATCATTATAAGATAGGATTTCATCTCCTGGACGAAGGCCATTCTTATAAGCATCCGATTTAGGGTCAATCCAACCAATCTTCGGACTAAATTCTGCATAGTTTTTTTCTCTTCCGCCACCTACCCAAAGAAGCGAAAAAGCCAAAAGAGCGAATAGGATATTGACGAAAGGGCCCATGAAGGCAACTTTAATCCTATCCCATGGGGATTTACCAAAAAAACCATCCTTAACTTGATAAGGATCGGGTTCCTTCTCTGGATCGGTACCGGCAATACGGACGTAGCCACCAAATAACAACCAGCCAATTTGCCATTTAACCCCATCCATCATCCAAGATACTAAAGGCCTCCCAAAACCTATAGAAAAGGTTTCGACGCGCATACCCACTCTTCTTGCCATAAAATAGTGGCCAAGCTCATGGATAAATATAAGAAAACTTAACCCTAATATGGCAAATACAAGATAGATCAAATTGAACATAATAACCTTATTTTGGCTGCCTGTTAAATAAATATTGCTTCTTTAAAGTGGCACGCTCGATTGTAAGCCAGCTGGAACAATAAAGCGCTATTTATGAGATTCATTTTAATAAGTCTCATTTGGTCAGAAATATAAATTCTAACCTCCTCTGCAGAATAAAATCAAATGGCTTTCTTACTCTCTTTGATTCTCAACCGTTCAAGCAAATTTTATTTAATCGATAAGCAGTTTAGAAAAAACAACTTAAGTCTAAAATCGAACCAACTTCCTAGATGCCATAACATTTTTTTGCAAAATCTTAATGTTTTCTTAATTGCAATTTGGAAAATGATGCCTTTTAACATCTAATCAATGAGGTTTCATATGGGATTCCCAGTACGTACCCCCGGTCAGCCCTATCCCCTTGTTCCACCTGTTCATGTATTAACTCCTACTCAAGGTTCTCAACGTCCCTCCCCCTCTTCCTTCTCAACACTCAACCGTGCTTATAGTGATGATCAACGACATAGGACTAGAGGAGCAGCAACAAGAGCTCTTCCAGTGCGTACTCCTAGTTACTCCACTAGTTCCCCTTTTAACTTGCCCACAGCTTCCGTAGGGGAAAGATCCTTTCCTTCTCATTTAAGACAACCAATCGGAGATGATTATGGTAGGCAGAGGCCAAGGCCAACATTTAAACATAAAAGAAGGGTGAGCGTTCCCTCATCCGATGGATGCTTTGCGCAGTTGATTCGCTTGATTAAGTTATTGTTTTGCTGTTGCTGTTGCTCAAAATAAGGGGTGCGAATCCCCTTCCTCAGGCCGCTTTTTTAACCATACGGACGCTGATAGCCTTGAATAAGCCAACCACCAAGTAAAAAAGGACAGAAACCGTCACCACAACACCGGCTGTAGACAAAGCTAGATCATAGGCTGTAAAAAGATGTCTAGCCAAAGCCACTCCAAGAATAGAGGAGATCACGCCATAGAAAATGGACATGTATAGCATCCCTCGCAACGATCGTACAGAAATGCGGCTAGTTAAGGCAGGCCCGGTAATAAAAGCCAAGACCATTAAAACGCCTACTGCTCTAAATGCTCCTACAATTGTCGCGGAAACCAATCCCATCAAAAGATAGTTGAAGAAAGATGTTGAAATTCCTAGAGCCTTTGCGAAGGAAGCGTCAAATGTCGTTATTTGAAACTCTTTAAAAAAGATAATTAAGCAAAGAATATTTAACCCTAAAATCGCAAAGACAAGTTTAAGATCATCTTCATGCAGCGCATCAACATTCCCCATCACTACCTCCACGCCAATGTGTGCATTGCGTGTAAGCAAAGTGACAAGAACTACACCTAGTGCAAACAAGGACGTAAATACAATACCTGTACTAGCGTCTTCTTGTAACTTGCCCACTTTAGTTAAAAATTCTGTCAGGAATGTGGTTAGCAGTCCAATCGCAAAGGAGGCTATCAGCATTGTATGAATATCCAGGTGGGTGCCATCAAATAACGTGTTTAACTCCTTTCGACTGAACAAAAAGGCTAGCAGGATCCCGAGTAAAATCGTATGAGATAAAGAGTTAGCCATCATGGTCATTTTTCTTAAAACCAAAAAGCTTCCCACAATCGCAGATGAAGCCGCAACACCTGCTAAAACCAACATTTGTAGCTCATCCGGTGCTATGTCTTGCAACCTCCACTCGTTCAGAATAAATCCCTGAATTCTTTTAAATAAAACGAGAAAAAAACTGAGAAAATCCTGTCCATAGTAGGGATTATAATAGCTCATCATCTTTCCTTCCTTGGAATAGGTTGATGATGCGGATCTTGCTTAGGATCATTTAAAAGAATAATTAGCTCTTTCTCTATTTCGGGGGTAATAATGTGTTCCATTTCTTCCGCATTTTTATGCACCTTTTCAATACCAACTCCTAAGTAATCAGCAAGATAGACTTCCCACAAGCGGTGCAATCTAACAATGCGTGACGCGCGAGCTTCTCCATCGTGTGTCAATTTATAATTCAAAGCTGGTGTTTTTTCCAACCAGCCTTGATGAATCATCCTATACAAAATCAATTGAAAAAGCAGGATATTTCCAGAGTAAAAGCATTTTAATTCATTGAAGGAAGCTTCATGAGTTTTTCCCTGACGCCATAAGGTTTTTAAAAGGTTTTCGACTTGACATTGATAGCTAAACCGGAAGCTTCTTATCTGCTTATAAACAAGTCCCCTCTCTTTGGCAAAAAGAAGAGAAAGCAGGCAAAACAAGGTAGCAATCAATACAATTAGAGGGCCAGACGGGAGGGTTAATCTTGCACTTGGGTAGAGGAATGCCAAATAACGAGAAAGTTCAACTGATAAGTAAGTGCCTAAAAAAGCGCTGCATAAGCCAAAAAAGGCAGCAATTAAAAACATTCGTGACAAGCGATTTGTATATTGCCTCGCAGCTGCTGCAGGAGCTATGAGCATCCCTGACATAAGGACCACACCTACAGATCGGATACCGACAATCAATGAAAGCACAATCAAGAAAAAAAAGACCCCTATTACTAATTGAGTATTAATCCCTTGAGTCTTTGCATAAAGTTCGTCGAACACGACAATTTTTAATTCCTTTTGCAATAAAAGAATGGCCAAAAGGATCACTAAAGTTAAGGTGCCATAAATACAAATATGAACATCTGTCATGGTTGCAGATTGACCATAAAAGTAAACCTGTATCTGACGGTAAAGATAGGAATAACGAAATTGAACATCGCTAGCTAGCAAAATACCCACCCCAAAAAAAGAGGAGAGCACAAAGCACAGACTTGCATCTGGATGCACTCCTTTCTTTTGAAGTGATTGAATACAAAATATACCTAAAATTGCTGTAAGCCCTGCACCTGCTAAGATTGCTAATGAAGTTTGAAAAGGTAGATCTTGATCTCCCCAGATCAATCCAATCAAAATAACACCCAATACAACTCCCGGGTAGGATGCATGAGAAAGAGCCTCCCCCAATAGCGATTCTTTGCGTAAAAAGACGACCACTCCTACAAGCGAAGCCGCAATGCACATCAGCATTGAAGCGATCATGGGTGCTCTTAAAACAGGATCAAAAAAGTAGTCAACGACATTATGCATAGCTAAATTTTACCAGTGGACTTTTCTTCAGAAAGCTTTAAAGCTTCATCGAAAAGAGCAAAATTCTTTCCATACGCGGTATTTAGGTAATAAGTATTAAAGACTTCTTTTAACGGGCCGCAAGCCACAAGCCGCAGGTTTAAAATAATGAGCCAATCAAAAATAGTGCCAATGGAATTCAAATCATGATGGACAACAAAGACGGTTTTATTCTGTGATACGAGATTTTTCATGACATTAATTAACGTTTTTTCTGTCGCTAAGTCAACACCGGTAAAAGGCTCATCCATAAAATATACATCGGCTTCTTGGATAAGAGCCCTTGCTAAGAAAACCCTCTGTTGTTGACCTCCGGACAATTGACTAATTTGCCGATCACCATATTTCGCCATTCCCACAAGTTCAAGGTAGTCATCTACCGCCTTGTAATCAGATTCTCGTGGTCTTTTAAAAAGACCTAATCGCCCAAACCTTCCCATTAACACAAGCTCTTTGACTGTGATAGGAAAATCCCAGTCCACAGATTCTCGTTGAGGAACATAGGCTATTTTTTGACGAACTTGCTTCAATGGTTGCCCAAAAAATTCAACCTTACCTGTTAAAGAAGGCACTAGGCCCAAGATTGTTTTAATAAAAGTACTTTTACCCGCGCCATTAGGACCAATAATCCCCACAAGTTTACCAGCAGGAATTTTAAGGGAAATGTCCCAGAGCACAGGCGTTTTGTCATAATTAACAGATAGTTGACCAACTTCTAATGCAGGGGAATCTTTCATACTTATGGATTCTTGTTTAAATACCTTGAAATCGTTAATGCATTGTGCATGATCATTTTTAGATAGGTATCACCATCAGACCCTGGTCGCCCCATCGCATCTCCATAGAGATAGTCATTTGCAATCACAACATCAAGCCCCTTCTCCTTCCCCGCCGAGACAATCTTCTTTATAGAATCACGGCTCACATTAGACTCAGGAAACATGACCCGGATGTTATGCTGGCTTAAATGGTCAATGATCAATTGAATATCATATGGATTAAGTTGACTGTCGGGAGCAAGTCCTTCTGGTGCAGCAAAACGCTTTTGCCAAAGATTATGCTCCACTTCCCCATTCTCAGCAAGATAGGCTCTTGTAAAATAATTAAAAGCATCATGGCTTGTAACAAGAAAACGCTTTCTTTCAGGTATTTCTTGAATTAAACGTTTGACTTCTTGATGCTGAGCAATCATTTGCTCCATCAACTTTTCGCCATTTGCACGGTATTCGTCTTCATAGTTAGGGTCGTGTTCGCTCAACACATTAACAATGTAGGGTACAGCTAGCGACCACAGCTCAATATCCATCCAGATATGCGGGTCTACCTGCCCACTTTCAAAAATAGCAAAATGTGGATGATCCCTAAAAATGAGGTCCCCCAATTCTATAACTTTAGGGCTACTTTGAAGATAATGTTGCAAGCTTGCACCATGCTCAAGCCCCAATCCATTGGCAAAAATTAGATCAGCCATTTTTAACTTTTCATCATCACCCTTCACTAACTGATAACTATGAGGATCCAATTCTCCCTTTATGAGGGTGAGAACATTTGCATGTCCATTTGCAACACCTTCAATTAAATCTTTGATCATCGCTGTAGTGGTCAATATTTTTAATTTATCATTAGATTCCATCCAAGATTTAGTAGAGTCATTATTGTGTGAACTACATGCGCATAAGATAATCAATAAAAAAATAAGTAATTTATTCATGGCTTAGGCCTGCTATTTTTCTTAATAAAGGGTAATCGTAAATGCCCATTGAACATCCTGTTAGAAATTCAATTCGCAAAGCATATCGTCCGACACTCAAAATTCTTTTTGCTCTTACTTCAATCGCACTGACTTTTTTTATCTCATGGCAGCTTGCGCAGGGGCAATTGGCTTGTATATCTTTCAAGTAGTAGTCAGCTTTTTCCCCATCATTCCATTCGATGCTAAAGTGAAAATTATCTTTTTGATAAATTTTTTTTATAAAGTAATTCATGTTGGAATCTCCTGCCAGCAGATGTCAAAATGAGAAACCGCTTCTTTTTGTGGAATCTTCAAGGCTTCTAAATGGGTTTGGATTTCATTCGCAAATTGCATAAATCTCTGCTGCGCTTTCTCGCCATCTGTACGCGCAAAAATAGATACACCTTGATCAAGACATTGCCCTACCAGTGGATCCAAAGGAATTTCACCAAGAAAAGGAACCCCTTTCTCTCTAGCTAACAGCTTACCCCCTTCGCGACCAAAAAGAAATATTTTTTCGTTGTTTTTTTCGTTCCAGTAGTAACTCATATTCTCTACAATCCCTAGACAAGGGATATGAACTTGCTCAAATAGATGCATCGCCTTGCGAACATCCATCAGAGCGACCTCCTGGGGCGTCGTAACAATAATAGCGGCATTTAACTGCGCTTTTTGAGCAAGCGTTAATTGGACATCACCTGTACCTGGAGGAAAATCAATCAATAAAAAGTCTAAATCGCCCCAATCAACATTTTGAATAAATTGGTGAATAAGGCCATTGGCAATGGGTGCTCGAACGGCAATAGAATCTGTCTGATTGCGAAAATAGGCCATCGACATGACTTTAACGCCTAAGCATAGCGCAGGCGTTAGCTTTTCTCCACGCTTTGTCGGCATTAAATCAGGGGGAAGCATTTTTCGAATTGAAGGGCCATAAACATCTGCATCGAGAATGCCTACACGAAACCCTTTTTCTTTCAAAGCCAAAGCAAGGTTTACAGTAATTGTAGATTTGCCCACCCCTCCTTTTCCTGCAGCGATTGCTATTACATGATCAATTTGGTTCTTTTTATCCTGATATAATTTTAAAGGCATATGGCTCCCACATTACATTAAAGCTCTTGTTCCAAACTTAAAAGGCACCTATCTGACAACGAAAAATAAAGACATTTTTCCTTAACCAAAATGCCATCGTACATAAAAGGTTTTTTTTTAGCTTCATCATCATAAAAAAATACCATTGCTTATCCGTGAGTTATATTAAAGAGGATGACAATAATTGAATAATTTCAATAGCAATCCCTTAAAAGTTAATCACTTTTCCCCAACTAATCTACATTCAAGGCATCAACAGCCTGCTCTGTTAGTTCTATGCATTCCATTATCAAACATTAAAAAAGCAATAATGCGAGAAAGTAAAAGCAAAAGCATTTTTAAGATATTTTATAATTTGATGTTGCACAAAATCATATAATTTCCTAAATTCCCGTTAGTAAATAAAGGATGCTAGTTAAAATCGTCCAATTCGTGAATGGATAGCTCCTAATATTACAAGAACTAACATAGTTGAAAAATGCGAAATAAATAACAAACTGCTTTTTAGCTATAAAAATTAAGATTTATAATTTTAATTACAGTGCGGATTTGCTATTGACCTCACTGACAAGCACAACAACAAAGAAAATAAAGGAAGGTTTTCATGAGCACACAACACAAATCTGAAAACAAGCATCTCGAAACTCTGATTTCAACAGCAATGAAAAAGGTAGGAGCAAAAAAAGAAAACGACATTTGTCGCTATCTTCCTGTTTCAAAAGGTGGCTACATCCATCACTTCAGCATGCGTAAAATGAAATCTGAAGATCCAGAACAACTCAACTCTTTAATCAGCAAATATATTATTAACACGTCAACCCCTTCAAAAGTAGCTCCAAAAGCAAGAGCTCCAAGAGGTTCACGTAAGCGACGCGACCACCTACCTTTAACAAAACAAGATATTGACCGTCTACTTTCTTTAGCTCGACAATCTGGTGAAAAAGATATTATTAGAAAGCTTACTCCAAGAAAAGATTTAAGGAGTATTAAAAGAGAACTGATCGCTTCTATTAAGCATAACGAAGTTCAGGAAGAACTTTGGCACACTTACGTTGAAATTATCAACAGTCAAAGCCAACTAAACGGAAATCAGCCAGCAACAGCAGCTAACTTTACTGTCGCAACCAGCGCTTAAATTTTATATTTTTAATGCATGGGGCCAATCAGCATTTGAAAGCCCCCATGTTTAACTATCAAAAGCCGTAAGGTCCAAATTAGTTGATAAAATAGAAATTTTCCTTTGAAAAAAGGGAAGTCCCTGGCATAAGATTTGTCAGGCCCTCCTCCGCCCCTCTCCATTATATATTCGCTTGCAAAATAACCAATTCAACATTATACTTTGTATTCTTAGATCTAGATTTTATTTGAAAAAATCAATTTTTCTAAGACATTAACAAAATTGAGGTTTAAATATGTCTGAGACCAAACATGAGTTTGGCAAATGGCGGTCTTTTTTTTGGCCCGTCCATGGTTACGAGTTAAAAAAACTCCTGC
Organism: Parachlamydiaceae bacterium HS-T3; assembly: GCA_000829755.1. GTDB lineage: Bacteria > Chlamydiota > Chlamydiia > Chlamydiales > Parachlamydiaceae > HS-T3. Next base: position 118,670 of record BBPT01000001.1, on the reverse strand, counting down.
CAATGTTTCTGATGTTTTTTTGTATTTCTTTTAACTATACGATCTTGAGGGATACTAAGGATACACTCGTTGTAACTGCATCGGGCGCAGAAACAATCCCTTTCTTAAAAGTTTGGGGCGTGGTTCCTGCCGCTATTATCTTTATGCTTATTTACGCAAAAATGAGCAACATTTTAAGCAAAGAGAACCTCTTCTATGCAACCATCGCGCCTTTTTTGGTGTTCTTTGCTTTTTTTGCATATGTTCTATACCCAAATCGTGATGCTCTTCACCCAGACGCTACAGCGGACTACCTCCAAAGCGTTTTACCGCTTGGATTAAAAGGATTGATCGCTTGCTTCCGCAATTGGACCTACTCTCTTTTTTACATTCTCTCCGAATTATGGGGTAGCGTAGTTCTTTCTCTACTATTCTGGGGGTTTGCTAACGATATTACAAGAGTGACAGAAGCGAAGCGTTTTTACAGCCTATTCGGCCTAGGAGCAAACCTTGCCCTTCTTTTCTCTGGCCCTGCAATTGTTTACGTTTCGGATATCCGCAAAACACTTCCTGCCGACGTAGATGCTTGGCAAGTATCTCTTAACTACCTAATGACTATGGTTGTTATTGCCGGCGCTTTAGTCATCGCTGTATACTGGTGGATTAACCGTAATGTTTTGACAGATCCAAGATTTTACGATCCTACAGAAGAGAAGAAGACAAAAAAATCAAAACCAAAGATGTCCATCACAGAAAGCTTTGCTTTCCTACTTAAGTCAAAGTACATTCTTTGCCTAGCAATCTTGGTGATCGCTTATGGTATTTCTATCAACCTCGTCGAGGTGACCTGGAAAAGCCAACTTAAGCTTCAGTACCCAAATGCAAACGACTATAGCACCTTTATGGGTAAATTCTCATTCTTTACCGGCCTTGTCACCATCTTTATGATGCTTTTCGTTGGTGGTAACCTTATCCGCAAAAAGGGTTGGGGCTTTGCCGCAATGATTACCCCTGTTGTCCTATTAGTTACCGGAACTGGCTTCTTTGGTTTCGTGTTATTTAGAGACAATCTTGCTGGTCTTATCAGCAGCCTAGGTACTTCACCACTCTTTTTAGCTGTGATGTTTGGTGCGGCTCAGAATATCATGAGTAAGTCAGCAAAATACTCACTCTTTGACCCAACAAAAGAAATGGCATACATTCCTTTAGACCAAGAATCTAAAGTGAAAGGTAAAGCAGCTATCGACGTTGTAGGTGCTCGTTTAGGTAAATCAGGTGGATCGTTTGTCCAACAAGCTCTGCTCGTAGGATTTGGATCAATTGCCGCAATTACTCCTTATGTTGCTGCAATCCTCCTCGTAATCATCATTGCCTGGATGTACGCTGTTAAATCTCTCAACAAGCAATTTGTTGAATTAACAAGCGAGAAACCACAAGTTCCAGTCTCTTCACAGCAAGCAGCCCCTGCTTCTAGCTAAGAGAAAAAAAAGCCCCCAATAATTGGGGGCTTTTTTTTGCCATCATTGCTCCTCACATTCATCCCATTTTTAGCCACTTAAGAAACGTCAGGGTTCTATTTATAGACAGAATCTTAGAGATTTTGTTATCATACACTCACATAACTCGACTTTGATTTTTCGCTGGGAATCTTCTAAGGTGCTAACCTATTAACCTAGTTACAGCTTCTGATGATTGACAAAGGATTAAAACAAAGTCAAAAACTCATTGAATAACAAGGAAACTCCTCTGCTATGGAAAAGCAAAAACGTTGGCAGTTTTATTTAATATTGGCAGTCATTCTTTTGACTCTATATAACATTCTACCAACGGTTTTCTATTATACGAAGCCACTTAGGGCTCCTATCGATGAAAACCGTGCTACTGAAGTTGCCACACAGATCGTCGACCGTGTAGGCGTATTAGAGCAAGAAGCCATTGACTGGCTCTACTCTTTTAACAAACTTCTTCACCTAAAACCTGAAAAAATCGAATTGCAAAAAGACAATGCGGGCTTAATTGCAGTTACCTATAAAACCAAGGAAGAAGCTGCTCGTTTTAAAAAATTTCTACCCAGAGCAGGTCTTTTGATTCCGTTTGCTCCATCGCAGCTTGAACTCTATCCACAAAACATTGATACCAACACCGTTTACGTCTCACGTCAAATTCCAATTCATTTAGGTAAGACGGAAGTCAGCGAACTATTTCGATTTATCCCTAAATATGAAAACGAAAAAGTCTCTCAAGGATATAAAGAAATTGTCTATGATCGTGCTCGGGAGTTAGCTTTAAGCTTTGGAAGTATAAACCCCTTTGCTCAGCGTATTAACAGTATCTTATCACAGGAAAATAAAGCAGCTAATGATGATGCTTTAATAAACTTAGCTAAAGAGCTTGTAGATCTTGAAAGATCGTTTTCAAAGACACCGGAAATCTTAAAACGTTTTTATGCTGGCATTGGGCAGGTCAACTCGGCTGATCGCAAAGAGTTTTCCATTCAAAAATTAATCGGTCAACTTGAAACAACACAGGATCGGATTAACATTGCGAAGGAAAAAATTGAAAGCGAGCGCTCAAAATTGGGTGAGCAGAATGTCTCCTTAGATCCTTCTCAAGAACAAGTTTTAGCAATGCTTCAAAGTAACGCTAAAGCGGTGACATCGGCACTTAGCTTGCTTAAAAAGAATGACTTTAAGGCAGTTTCTACTCCACTGAATGAAAAAGATTTTCAAACGCTCTGGATCGCAAGTGAAGAGCACTTAAAATCGGATGAGCCTAGACAGGTTATTAATTTAAGAAACAGCAATCCGATCGTGGAAGCACTAGTGATTGACTGGAATAGCGATCAAATCATTCTTAAACTTTATGATGATATCGAAAATTTAAGAAATGTTGAAATAACCTCAGAAGCTTCTTCTTATCAAAAAGAAAAAATTAATCAGTACGTGATTAACGAAATTGCACGAGCAGCTCGTCTTGCTGATGAGAAGATCACTCCATACGATAATACTTTTGCGGTTGCCTTAAATCAATTGCCAGACAGCCATAGTTTTCTTGCCTTAGACCTAGGTCAGATTGCGACTAAGCAAAGCCAAGTGATCAAAGATCAAATCGCAGAAAGCTTTGCCCCCTCTTATCCCGACTTCAAACAAGAAGTCTATCCTATCCGCTCTTACCATGACTGGAAAAATGAATCCCCTCAAGACAAGCGTTTGGGTTTTGTCATTTATGCCCCTTCTATGTATCAAGAAGCTCCATTAAAAGGCTTTAAGCAGGGATCCATTTATGTGATTGCAAAAGGTTTGGACGCTATTGTTGACAAAGCCAGAGCAAATCCTCAAAGCTTAGAAAGCAAGGCTCTGCAAAATGATCTTGAGCAGTTAAAAGCGTTATTTCAAAATATGAATTTCATTGGTTACTCTGCTTCGGAGTTTGATGTAGCTCCGCAGTTTGCCAATGACTATATTTTTGAATTAAACGATTATTATAGCAGCCTCTTAAAGGCAACTCGCGAAGATTTTGAAGTAAAGGGTAGCAAAAAACTGGCTATTCTACCTTTCACGGATGTTGAGCAACGCATCATCACCTTAAATAAAATTGAAGATCGTGAGCAAGAAGACCTCTTACGCTGGGCAGAAGAATATCAAGCAGCTCAAATTGATATCGACCCTTCAGCTAAGTATCAAATTCCAGCACCCACTAAGAGCCCTTTTTTAAATAATCTTTTGATTAGCTTTAGAAAATACTTCCGAGGGGATGATCGAAAAGTTATTAAGTGGGGTCTCGATTTATCAGGAGGAAAAACGGTTAGAATTGGTCTTCGCGATCACAATAATCAACCCGTGACAAATCCGGATGATCTCAAACAATCAGTTAATGAGCTCTACACTCGCATTAACAAAATGGGGGTTTCTGAAAGAACCATTCGCATTGAAAACAACAATATTATCTTAGAGTTCCCTGGCTCACAAGCGCTATCGGCTCAAGACCTCGTTAAAGCGTCTGCAATGTATTTTCATGTCGTGAACGAGAAGTTTAACCCGGGAAATAGCACTCTCAAAAATTCGATTCAACAGTTTTTGCAAGATGTATGGAACGAAGCGGTAGTTACTAACCGCAAGGATATTGAAAGTATCAATGAAATTGCATGGCATCACCTTGGTGGAGAATCCCTTAATGATGAGAACCCTCGATCTTTAAGTGAGCATGCCCGTATTCTTTATGAAAACGGTCTAAGGATTGCTAACCCTCATGAAAAAAGTGCAAGCAATGCATTTAACGACTCTCTATCTAAAATTGCCATGATGCGTGGCAATGACTTTACTGAATGGGATGGCCAGACAAACCCATTAGTGGTTGTCTTTAATAATTACGCTCTTGAAGGTTCAAGCTTAACAAACGTCATTGTTGGCTATGATCCAACGGAGGGCAACCATCTATCTTTCTCCGTGAAAAAATCCTATGAAGGATCAGGTGAAAGAAGCTCGCAAAGCCCGAGAGATGACTTCTATACTTGGACCTCTCAATTTTCTGAGGATAAAATCGCAGGAACATCAAAGGAGACTTACACGCAAGGCCGTGGATGGAGAATGGCCGTGATCTTAAACGATCAAATTATCAGTAAGCCAACTCTAAGAGCGGCGCTTAGGGATAGCGCCACCATCAGCGGACGTTTCACCCAAAGAGAAGTCAGCCAGCTTGCAGCAGATCTTAAAGCAGGCTCTCTTAGCTTCACTCCACGCATTTTGTCTGAACAAAATGTAAGTGCAGAATTAGGAAGCGAAGAAAGGACGCAAGGCATTGTAGCATCCATCATCGGTCTAGTATTAGTCGTTGCAGCCATGATTGGCTACTATCGATTTGCTGGACTTGTCGCCTCTTGTGCTGTTCTCTTTAACATCTTTATTATGTGGGGAGTACTGCAAAACTTAGACGCAGCCTTAACTCTTCCTGCGATTGCTGGTATCGTACTCACCATTGGTATGGCCGTCGATGCTAACGTTCTTGTTTTCGAACGTATTCGAGAAGAATTTGCTATCTCAGGACGCATTGCTTCTGCGATACAGGCGGGCTATAAAAAAGCCTTTAGCGCTATCATTGACTCTAACATTACAACAATTATTGCTGCCTTGATCTTAATACAATTTGATTCAGGCCCTATCAAAGGATTTGCAATCACATTGATTGTTGGCATTGTTTCCTCAATGTTTACCGCTTTATTTATGACACGCTTTTTCTTTGCTGGATGGGTTCAGAATCCAAAACACAAATCACTGAGCATGGCTCAATTTATTGGCAAAACGCATATTGACTTCTTGAAGTATGCGAAACCCGCCGTTATTGGCTCTATGGTTGTGATGCTTATTGGAGGTTATCTTCTTTTTAATGAAAGAAGGACGATCTTTGGTATGGATTTTACGGGAGGTTATGCCCTTACTGTAGAAGTTGAAGGGAATCCTGGTGACTCATCATACCGTTTATCCGCTCTTAATGCGCTCCTAACCCATGGGGCAAGCCCAAGAGACGTGAATATTCGGGAATTAACAAGGCCCAACCAACTTAAAATTCAATTAGGCACAGGCATGGAAGAAAAAGGTCAACCTTTTTATCAAATGCCAGAAAGGATTGATAGTGAGAAGCTTGCTTACGCTTATGAACATAATCCCCGCCTTGTTTGGATCGTAAAGGCGCTAGAGGATGGTAAATTAAAAATTTCTGATTCTCAACTTGCAAACCTTGACAGTAACTGGACCGTCATGAGTGGGCAATTTTCAGATGCAATGCGTAACAATGCTTTAATGGCACTATCTTTAGCTTTGCTAAGTATTTTAATCTACATTACTTTCCGTTTTGAATTTAAATATGCTTTAGCAGCAGTGATTGGTCTTGCCCATGACGTATTGATTACTTTAGGCATCCTCGCAGCTTTTCATGCGCTTGGGTTTGCGGTACAAATTGATCTTCAGGTTATAGGTGCTATTATGACAATTATCGGATACTCTTTAAACGATACCATCATCGTATTTGATCGTATTAGAGAGGATATTCGTATTCTGCGTAAGATGTCATTCTATGAAGTGATCAATCATGCACTTAACGTAACTCTAAGTCGCACAATCATGACATCAGGATCGACCTTACTTGTTCTCCTAGCTTTAGTTCTTTTTGGAGGACAATCTATTTTTGCATTCTCATTAGTCATGACGATCGGTGTTGTAGTAGGGACCTTCTCGTCTCTCTTTATTGCAACACCCGTTCTTCTCTACCTGCACAATAAGGAAGAGGCTGAAAACCAACGTCAACTAATAGCAAAAAAAGGGTAATCACTTGAAAAGGCGGCCTAAAAACCGCCTTTTCAATCATGTTTTCTACTTCTCCCCCTATTCTTCTCTTGACTTTCTCAAATAAGACGTTAAAATAAATTTAGTCCTAGATGAAAGAATATTGGTCCATCAAGTGGAAAAAATTTATGATTCGATAACATTAACAGCTAACGTTATAATTGTTGAAGCTCATAAATTCCAAAGGGGTAATGAATAAGGTTTAATAAGCATTTAAGCATTAAATTTAGACCATAGTTTTATATTATAGCATGATGTTAACTCGTTAACATGTAAAGTTATTGCCCTGTTATTTTTTTTTAATTTCTTCATGATTAAAATGATAAATCTATAACGGCACTTATTCTTTTCGCGCTCATGCTTTTAGCAGTGTAAATCGTCGGTCTAGACAAGCCTTTTCTTCCTAAAAGACTTTATTTCATTGGGACGGTGAAGTCTGATAGAGAATCATTCTATTAGAAAACTAATGCCAAATACGATTGATTGTCGAATGGCAAGCTAAGTAACCCCCTTGGAGCAATCCCGATGTTTTCTTCTTTTACCACTGCTGAAGAGCCCTTATGGTTGTTCCCTAAGCACGACCCTCAATTTCTTGAAAAAATCATTAAAGAATTTAAAATTCATCCGGTCATCGCACAAATTCTTATTTCAAGGAACTTTAAGAATTTAGACGACATCCATGATTACCTCTACGCCAAACTTCCTGATCTTCACGACCCCTTCTTGATGTCTGAAATGCCTAAAGCTGTGCAAAGAGTAACAAAAGCTATTCAAAATCAGGAAAACATCTTGATTTATGGGGACAACGATGTAGATGGAATGACTGGCACGGCTTTGTTGACAGAGTTTTTACAGTTCCTAGGAGCGAATGTTTTTTTCTACGTCTCAAGCAGGAGCATGCGCAGGCAAAGCCTCGTGATCGAAGCCCTCGAATATGCAAAAAAAAATGAATGTAAGCTTTTAATCACTGTAGATTGCGGTATTACTGCTGCCGCAGAGATTGCTCAGTTATCAGAACATGGGGTAGATGTGATCATTACGGATCACCATGAGCCTACAGATACCATTCCCCACTGCGTTGCCACCCTCAATCCTAAGCTTGTAAATAACCTGTATCCTAATCGGGACTTAACAGGCGTAGGAGTTGCTTTTAAGCTAGCGCATGCGATCACCAACACTTTTATTGCTGAAGGTAAAATCTCCCCTAAAAAAATCGATTTAAAGCGCTATTTGGACCTAGTTGCTCTGGGAACTATTTCTGACATGGGGTCTTTGTTAGGTGAAAATCGCATTTTAGTCAGCTACGGCTTAAGACAACTCAAGAAAACAAAACGTATTGGCTTAGCCAAGCTTATTTCGATATCAGAGGCTGATCTAAATGATCTATCTGCTTATGTGATTGCATCAAAGGTCGCTCCTCGCTTAAATAGCCTAGGCCGCATTGACAATCCTCACAAAGGGGTTGAATTACTGTTAATTCGCAATGCCGCTCTCGCGGAAAAAATGGCGATTGATTTAGACCTTAACAATAGCGAACGCCAGAAAATTGAAAAATTAATGATTACTGATGTTGAAAACATGATTCAAATGAATCCTGAAATGCTCAAAAATAAAGCAATTGTCTTAACCTCAGAAAAATGGCATCCAGGTATTATTGCGATTTTGTCTACTAGAATCTCTAAACATTATAATCGACCGGCTGTGATGATCGCCATTGACAAAGACTTAGGGAAAGGCTCATTGCGCTCGATCCACGAATTCCCTCTTTTACCTGTACTCAAGCAAAATTCTGATTTGCTATTAAATTTTGGTGGCCATGACTTTGCTGCCGGCTTAACGTTAAAGGCAGAAAATATTGATGAATTTGCCACAAACTTTATCGAATATGCTAATAGCAATCTAACGGATCAAGACGTTATTCCCAAGCTTAATTTAGATGCCGAAGTCAAATTCGAGGACCTCACTTTTGATTTGATGGAATCTATTAAACTACTAGAACCTTTTGGGAATGAAAATCCTCCTCCTATTCTTTATTCAGAATCCAAACAAATTTGGCCACCTAAAATCGTAGGAAAGTTTCACGTAAAGCTATATCTAGAACAGGATGGGGGGAGAATGCTTGAAGGCATGGCTTTTAATAGAGCTCAGCATATTGCTAAATTTCGTAGTAAACATCAACGCTTACGCGTAGCATTTACCCCGCAGATCAATAACCATCAGGGACCAAGTATTCAGCTTCACGTACGCGAAGTACAAACAATCGTTTGATCATTGTGAAACAAGAACAAAGACCCACTCCTTACAAAGTAGGAGATCGCTTTATAGGGACAATTATTGCTCTTACGTTTGAAGGTAAGGGAATTATTCGAACACAAGATAACTTTGTAATCTTTGTTCCTTACACGGCTCGTGGTGATGAAGTCGAATGCGAGATCCTCACTTTAAAAAAAGGTTATGCTGAAGCTAAGGTCATACACTTAATTAGACCTAGCTTATCTAGAACAGAGCCCCGTTGCCCTTATTTTGGCCAATGTGGCGGATGCCAATTACAACATGTATCCTATCAAGAACAAATAGCTCTAAAGGAACAAGCGATTCGTGACTCATTTCGCAAGTTTGCTCAGTTAGACTCAATTCCTTTAAAAATCCATTGTGCTGAGCAACGATGGGGCTATAGAAGACATATCTATTTGACCTTATTGCCATGTCAAAAAGGCTATAAAATAGGATACATTGCCAATGATCATCATTCTCTTCTTGAGATCGATGAATGCCCTATCTTTATAGGCCCTAGTTGTACGATTATTAAAGAATTAAAAGCAGCTGTTGCCCGAATGTCCTCATCCGAAGGAGGAGGCAAGGTGATGATTGTCAAAAATCCGTCAGGGGACTTTTTATTGCATTTTCATTTTCAAAAATGGTCTTCTTTTAATGCATCTATTATAAAAAGCTGCAAAGAAGACTTCCCCCAATGGCAACAAGTTGTCATCTCCTCACCTACTCGATCGCTTCATTTAGGTGAAACATGTCTTCAAACCTCAATGTTGGGTTTACAGATTTCGTACGCTAGTTCCTCTTTCATGCAAAATCATCCAGACGAAAGCGCGAAAATTTACTCCACCTTGGCTGAAATCACAAGTCGAATAAGGCCACAAAAAATTTTGGATCTTTATTGTGGCATCGGGATTTCGAGTTTAATTCTATCTTCTTTCGCTGAAGTCATAATCGGTATTGAAGAAAACAGCACCGCAATTAAAATGGCTAATAAAAATGCTATAGAAAATAAAAAAACAAATATTCAATTTATAAAAGATAAGGCAGAACATGCTTTAGGTCACGTTCTTTCAAAAAACTATTGGGATATGGTGTTAGTCAACCCTCCAAGGAGTGGACTTGATAAGTCTGTTGTGGAAGAATTAGTCCGACATCAACCAAAAGATTTAATCTATGTTTCTTGCATGCCAGCAACTTTAGCGAGGGATATAAAATGCTTTCAGGAAAAAGGCTACAAAGTTCAAGAATGCCAAGCATTTGACATGTTTCCTCAAACTTCGCATGTCGAAACACTTGTGCATCTTAAGAACTTCTGTTTATCCAATCCTTGATCGGGTAAATTTTTGTTAGCTTGCTTTACGCTTGCGTCGCTTTTTTTGGAGATACTTTTGACGATAGTCATTGACTTCCTCAGCACTAATGACCCAAGCTGCACCCTTGCGCCTTGCTGTCAACTTACCGCTGCGGGTTGCGTAATAAATTTTCTGCGGTGGAACGTTAAGCATTTTAGCCACTTGATTTACAGAATACTCACCTTTATTATTATCAAATACAAGCTCCCCATTAAAAACTGAGCGAGAACGTGAATATTTATGCTTCCTATAGGCAGCCAAATCATCCAAGTGAATGGTCCAACGAGCATTTTCTTTATAAGCTTTTAGCTTATTTAGCTTAATAGCTACATAGATTGCCTGACGAGTTACTTTATTTAACTTGGCAGCTTCAGTGATCGAGACAACTTTGCCATCATCGCGATTTTGCTCTTTAGTTTGAGTCATAGGTCTCCTTAACTAGTAAATAAATTAAATATGTTAAATTGTTATTTTTTTAAAAAATTATTGGTTAGAAAATATTTTACATAAAAAAAGAATTGGGATCAATAAATTTTAAAACTTTAATTTTATTCTAAGTCAAAAAAAGTAATATTCTTGCATTAAAAATTAATTGCAATTCAAAAACAATTAGCATACATAAAACAAAGTTTTTTCACAAACGTTTATACAATTTTTATTAATTAATACTAAAAAAACAAAAAAAGCCTATTAAAATCAATAAACAAATGATTGCAAAAAAACAACAAAGCACTTTTACCCTCCTAAAAGTACTCGTTTTACAAAGCAAATAAAAGATAAAAAAATTTAGAGCAAAATTATATAAGCAATCATCTATTAATTCAAGAAATAAATTAAATCAATTGAATGATTGGTTTAACCCCTGCTGATGCAGAAAAAGCTTCTTCATTCAATATCAATCTAGTAGCTTAAAAGGACCCTAAAACGGTATAAATAGCAAATAGACACCATTATCTTACTAAGGTTACCCCATGAAAGTGCTCCAGTTGTTCTTTTTCCTCCTGCTCTCGACATGTCATCTCTATGCAAAGCTGCCGGACATTACACCGAAAGATGTGACGAATAAACTTAATGAAATTATGAAGGCACATGCGAGTCACAAACAATTAACTTCAACGATTATAGAAAGAACCTTACAAAATTACCTAGATGAATTAGACCCAACGAAAACCTACTTTATCGAATCAGATATCGACCAGTGGGTGCACCCCTCCCCAACACTCCTCAATCAATTACTTGAAGACTATAACAAAAGCAACTTTGACACTTTCAGAAAAATTCATGAAAAAATGGCAGGAACTATCCAGCGCAGACATGAGCTAGAGAGTCAAGTCGATATTAAGCACTTACCTAAGCAGGTCAAGATTGAGGATTTTAAGGATCTTAGCTGGGCAAAGGACGATCAGGAATTGCTTCATCGCCTCGCTGCTTTAAAAGCTCTCCAAATGGAGTCTGTCTCAAAACTAAGCGAGGAACTAAAAGAAAAGTCTCTTCAACGCATTTCAAAACGTCAGGCTAAGCTAGAAGAGGAAATTTTAACCAATGATGAAGTTCAAAAAGAACGCTATATTCTCACCAATATTCTAAAGGCAACTGCTTCAGCTTTAGATAGCCATACCGCCTATTTTACACCGGATGAAGCCTCACAATTTATGATCAGCGTCCAACAACGACTTTTTGGTATTGGAGCTCAATTAAGAGATGACATCAATGGCTTTACCATTGTCAAAATCGTCGAAGGAGGGCCTGCTGCTAATAATAAAGAACTCAAAGTTAAAGATCGTATTATAGCTGTCAATGGTGAGCCTGTGGTAGGCATGGATATTGTTGATGCCGTTGACTTAATTAGAGGTGAAGAGAATACACCCGTCACACTCACGGTTATTAGAGAGGTCGCTCCAAATCAAGAAGATAAGCTAGATATTACTTTAAATCGCGGAGAAGTTGTCTTAAAAGAAACACGTTATGAGACATCGATTGAGCCTTTTGGAGATGGTGTCATTGCCTATCTAAGGCTCCATTCATTCTATCAAGATCCTGAACACTCCTCGGCCGATGACCTAGAGAACGAACTCAAAAAATTAAAAAGTCATTATAATGTCAAAGGAGTTATCCTTGATTTGCGAAGCAACTCTGGAGGAATGCTTTCACAAGCTGTTAATGTAACGGGATTGTTTATCTCTAAAGGCATCGTTGTTTCTATTAAGGATGATGAAGGAAATGTCCAACACCTTCGACATCTAGACTCCAAAGTCGCATGGGACGGCCCCTTATTAGTACTCGTCAACCGGGCCTCAGCCTCGGCATCTGAAATTGTTGCACAAACCCTTCAAGACTATGGTAGAGCTCTAGTTGTTGGCGATGATCACACCTATGGAAAAGGCTCTTTTCAAACATTCACCCTTAACGGGCTAAAAAGCTTATCCGTAAATCCCAAGGGTGAATATAAGGTTACCCGAGGGCGTTACTACACTGTTTCAGGAAAAACCCCTCAGCTTACTGGTGTTATTTCTAATATTGTTATTCCGGGTCCACTATCAGAATCTGAAATTGGAGAGAGGTTCGGAAAATACCCTTTAGAAAATGATTTTATAAAAGAAAATTTTGATGATGATTTGTCAGATATTCCTTTCCTGCAACGAGAAAGAATACGATTACTTTACAAATTCGACTTGCAAAAGCCATCGAAAGTCTACCAACCCTATCTGGAAACATTAAAGAAGAACTCTGCTTATAGAATAGCTATGGATAAAAATTATCAAAATCTCCTTAAAGAAGTAAAAAAGAATAAGGATGTCGAGTCCGAAAGTACCGAAGAGTTTGGACAAAACGATTTGCAATTACAAGAAGCCATGAATGTAATGCGAGATCTTATCTTTTTAATGCATCATTGACTGTTCATTTTCTCTGCTTTCAGATAAAATTATTAAGTTTTCATGAACGTTACAATAAGTTAATGGTAGAAAAAATGACAGTAAGAGTTCGAATAGCCCCCTCTCCAACAGGCGATCCTCATGTGGGCACAGCCTACATGGCACTTTTTAATATGATATTTGCTCGCCACTATGGAGGCAAATTTATTTTAAGAATAGAAGATACCGATCGTTCACGTAGTCGAGAAGGATACGAAGAAAACATTTACAAGGCATTGTCATGGTGTGGGATCACATGGGATGAAGGACCTGATGTTGGGGGCCCTTGTGGACCTTACAGGCAGTCCGAGCGTTTTGATATTTATAAAAAATACGCCTATGAACTTGTTGAGAAAGAAAAGGCATATAAATGCTTTTGTACAGCCGAAGATCTAGAGGAAATGAGACTCGTAGCTGCAAAGCAAGGGAAAAGACAAGGCTATGATAGGCGGTGTAGAAATCTGAGTGCACAGGAAATCTCTGAGAAAGAAGCAGCAGGAATGCCTTATGTCATACGCTTAAAAGCTCCTTTAACCGGTGAGTGTGTCTATGAAGATGCCATTAAAGGTAGAATAACAGCTCCTTGGGCAGATGTTGATGACCAAATTTTATTAAAATCTGATGGGTTTCCTACTTATCATTTAGCTAATGTTGTGGATGATTACCTAATGCAAATCACTCATGTCATCCGTGGCGATGAGTGGATGAGTTCAACACCAAAGCATGTTCTTCTCTATGAATCGTTCGGTTGGCCCTCTCCTGTATTCATGCACATGCCTTTGTTGCTTGGCACAGATGGCAAAAAACTATCCAAAAGGAAGAACCCCACCTCCATCTTCTTCTACCGTGATAGCGGCTATCTCGCAGAAGCCTTCCTGAACTTTCTAACCTTAATGGGTTATAGCATGCCAGGTGACCTGGAGATCTACCCCTTAGAAAAAATTATCCAAAACTTTGAACCAAAACGTATCGGGGTTTCAGGCGCCGTGTTTGATGTTCAGAAACTTGATTGGATCAACCAGCAATATCTCATTAAAAATATCCCTGAGAACCAACTATGGGACCGATTAAAACAATGGACATTTAATGATGATTTTATGCAGCGATTAATGCCCCTTGTTCACTCTCGCATCAAGACATTTGGTGATTTTATGGATTTATGCCAATTCTTATTCATCAATCACGTCCCCTACACAGCTTCTCTTTTTAACACCAAAGAGGTTAATGCTGAGCAAGCAGCAATGATTCTTCAAGCAATGATCTGGCACATGGACGAAAATGAAAATTGGCAAGGTGCAGGCTTTAACGCTGCTTCAAGAGCTGTTGCTACCATTTTTGGGGTTAATCATAAAAAAACCGTCATGCAACTCCTGTTTGCTTCTATCACAGGTAAATTGCAGGGGCCGCCTCTTTTTGATTCAATTGATCTCTTAGGAAAAGATCGCACAAGAGCACGTTTATTAAAAAGCATCGAATTTTTGGGAGGAATATCCAATAAAAAGTTAGATGCTTTAAAAAAGAGTTGGTCTAAACAAGATTGCAAACACCTCTTCCAGGACGAGCCAGCGAAAATTTCTGCATAAATTAATGCCTCCTTACTTGTGTGAGGAGGCTTCACTATAATCTATGACTATTAATAAATTTAGAGATACTTAACCTGCCTTATGGAGACTCTTTTTCAATATATATGTGAGAACGCTCATCATGCAGGGATGATCATGTTTCTTCTACTCATGCTTGCAGGTTTAAATGTACCTATTAGCGAAGATGTTATTTTACTAACAAGTGGAGCCCTTGTTTCCACCTGCTTGCCTAATCAATATTTCTCAACTTATTTGTGGATCTTTTTTGGATGCTGGATTTCCGCCTGGGAAGCCTATTGGCTCGGTAGATTGCTAGGGCCTAAGCTTTATAAAATCAATTGGTTTAACTGGGTGATTACTGAAGAAAGAATCCATCGCCTTAGTCTTTATTATGAAAAATTTGGCATTTTCACTTTTATAATAGGCCGCTTTTTTCCTGGAGGCGTACGAAATGCTCTATATATCACCTCGGGAATGAGTAGAATGCCTTTCTTAATTTTTATTATGAGAGATGGGATTGCAGCTCTACTTTCAACGAATACACTTTTTTATCTAGGCTATTTATTCGGACAAAATCATGATTTGATTATAAAGTATTTTATCACTTACAATAAAATTTTTATCTCTTGTTTGCTAATTATATTCTTTTCCATTACTTTGAGCATTTGGATAAAAAAAAGATTAAATCGTTCAAACGATATGTAAGGCTATGCTAACTATTCCTAATTGTATTTCTTTGCTAAGAATCCCATTAGCTTTCTTTTTCTTACAGCAAAATGTTCTTTATCGTCTCTTGGCTATCTTCATTTCAATGATTTCAGATGGCTTAGACGGCTTCCTAGCCCGAAGAACTCAAAGCTGTTCTAGGATTGGTACGACTCTAGATCCTATGACAGATAAATTCTTTGTACTTTTTGTTATGGGCACATTAATCCATGAACAGCGGCTAACACTTCTGGAAGCTACCTTTATGCTTTGTAGAGACTTTTCCAATATTATTTTTGCGTTTTACCTCATCCTTTCTCGGCAGTGGAAAGGTTATCGCTTTCGTGCTATCTGGTGTGGAAAGCTCACAACTTTTTGCCAGTTTATTCTTCTTCTAGCACTAACGTATGGTTTTACGATCCCTTTTGCGATGTATTATATATTTATCCTTCTTGGAACTGCAGCCTTGTTTGAGTTTTTTCTCAGGGGAAATTGGGCGAAGCATTATGCTTCCACACTAAAAACTTAATTACCAGTCAATTTCTTATAACTTTAAATGGAAGGAAAACCTTTAAGGGTCTTGTGTCCGGGAAGGCAAGGGACATTTTAGTGCCCCTTGCAGAATGAATTTAAGCAGGACTAAGTTGAGGTTCTTCTTGAACTTTAAGATTCTCGGCAGCTTCTTTTTCTTCGATAAGAGAGTTAAACTGATTGCCTAAAGATCTTACAGCAACCATCCAGAC
Source organism: Parachlamydiaceae bacterium HS-T3 (assembly GCA_000829755.1). GTDB lineage: Bacteria > Chlamydiota > Chlamydiia > Chlamydiales > Parachlamydiaceae > HS-T3. Next base: position 102,784 of record BBPT01000001.1, on the reverse strand, counting down.
AACAATCGCACAGACAAGGATAGCTGCAACATAAGGCGCACTTACGGTTACTGTTGAGAAAATCATTAACAATCCTTGGTGGATTAACGATCCCCCAGATTTTCCAAAACGTGAGCCAACGCCATCAATAGCCGCTTTCCCTTTTAACTTACTTTCATGATCTAGAGGGATGTACGTCATCTCCTTAGTCGCATCAAAAATAGAATACTTGGTTGCTTTGCTTAAAACGTTTTGCGCCGACCCAAAGCAAACGGCAATCGCTAATGGGCTCATCCCAAGTAGGGCTGTTGCATAATCACCAATATGCTCTTTGAAAAAGATAAAGCCAAAGAAACCCAAGCAGGTGATCATCATGACAACAGGGGTAATCATGGCGGTTGCAGACCAACCAAATCTCTTAATCAATTTAGCCATTGAAAGAGCCAGGAATGTAGAGGCTATCCCTTGAATGACTAACAAGTTATTAACATAACTATTGTAATCAGTTGCAGATGGGTACATTTTACGCGTTTGATCTTTCCATACAACCTCAACTAAATTAATCACCAGGTTATAACCTATCACAATAGCTGCAATGCATAGTAGGTACCGCGATTGCATCACGTAAGATACGCTTTCACGGAAGGAAAGCCGTCCCTTCATCTTAATCTCTTTTTTGATCTTATGGAGATCATCATAACTTGGATCATTTAAAACGTTGCGGTTCATCCAGCGGAAAGTAATCATTGTGAGAACACCACTTACAATCATCATTAAGACAATAATCATCATCGTCTGTTCCCACCCATCTTTACCAAAAGGTATATAAGGGTTGCAAACATCTCCACAAGCCACGGAAATGGAGAAAGAACCAGCCGCAATCGAGGCAAAATTAGAAACAATACTTAAAACACTATAGAATCGACGCGCTTCCGTAAGCCTTGTGATTTCATTAGCAAAGCCCCAGAAAAGCACTGTCATAATGCTTGTACTCCAAAGTTCGCTCATTACGTAAAAAGCTGTAAAGGTCCAGTAACGAAACATTGAAATAAGACCTTTGAAGCCAGCAGGTAATACTTTCTCTAAAGCATCAGCGGCTTCATGAGGATGTAGGCTATCCCTTGAAGGGTATAAAATAAAAGCAAAGAGAGCATAACAGATTAAAAAACCTGTCGTCATAATATAGAAAACGTTTTCCTGACTAAACCGATTAGACAGTTTTGTAAAAATAAGTGTGATTAGAACAGCCATTGGGAGAATCGCCCACACTTTTATAAAGGGGATGACCTCTGCACCAGCAGAAGTGATGACTAATGCATCCTTCATGCTTCGTAAAGCACTGTAATTAAAACAAATCAAAAACAGCATAATGACCATTGGCAGAAGCTTCTTCACCTCATGCCTATGTATGGGCCAAATAAGGGATCTAAGCGATCCAAACTGGGAATCCAATGCTACTGACATATTACATCCTATTTAAAACAAATATTTTAAATTATTATTAATATAATATCAAGTAAAAACACACAAACCAAACAAGCAAATACAGCAACTATTTTCTAAGTTTTTTGTTCGTTTAATACTAAATGATTACTCGATAATTCTTGCAGAGAAGAGTCCTTTTTTTCTTCTGTCAGAGCATTGAACTTCTTGCCTAACATAAAGGTAGACAGTGTCCAAACAATGATAGCGGCAAATAGAAAGCCTGCCACATAAGGAGCGCTCGCCGATATCGATGTAAATGAGAGTAATAGGGATTGATGGACGATAGAACCTCCTGTCTTACCTAGGCGTGAACAGACACCATCAATGGCAGCTTTTCCTTTGAGTCTGCATTCAACGCTCAAAGGGATGAACGCCATTTGTTGTGTTGCGTCGAAAACAGTGTACTTAGCCGCTCTGCTCATAATATTTTGCGCTGAACCAAAAAATACAGTCACGACCAAGGGTGTCGTTCCTAAAACAACCGTAGTAAAATCGAAAAGATAGTCTTTAAAAAAGAAGAATCCAAAAAACCCTAGGCTGGTCACAAGTAAAATCGTTGGGGTTAATAGAGCCGTAAAGGTCCAACCACATTTACGGATGGAATTCCCTGAGACAAAGAGTGCGGTGAATGTGGCTATAAAGCCAATAATGGTGGTGATTTGATTAATATATAAGCTGTATTCTTGGGGATCCGGGTAGAGCGTCTTAACTTGATGCTTCCAGACTACCTCAACTAAATTAATCACAAAATTGTAAGAAAGAACAATAATCGCTAGGTAAATTAAGTATTCCGATTTAAAGAGATAATTAAAGTTTTCTCTCATTGACATCTTTCCTTTTGCCTTTGCATCGGTCTTTATTTCAGCTGGATCATAGTAACGGGGATCGGTCAAAACTGAGACATTCATCCAACGAAAGAGCGCTATAGCAATCGCTCCTGCAAAAAGAACAAGCATGATCAGTATTGTCATAGACTGCTCCCATGCTGTAGAACCAAAGGGCAAGTTAGGATTATAGTCTAAACGGCAAAAATACATAGAGACACTTCCTGCAGCCACTCCAGAAAAGTTAGCTCCTATGCCAAAAAGACCATAAAACCGTTTCGCTTCATGCAATCGTGTAATTTGATTGGCAAAACCCCAGAAAAGGAGAAAAATAATGATATTACTCCAAAGCTCAGCCATCACATAAAAGGCCGTAAAAGTCCAATAACGAATCATGGCTACAAATCCCCATAATCCGCTAGGTAGCACTCCCTGCAACTTATTAGCAAGGGCGTGAGCATGAAGAGACTCTCTTAAAGGATAAAGGAAGAAAGTGAAAACAAAAAAGAAGCTTAAGAACAATCCTAAGATTGTATAAATGACAGTCTCATGGGAAAACCGATTCGAGAGTCGAGTAAATAAGTAGGTCATTAAAAGAGCGCCAGGAAACATCACCCAAACCTTTATAAAAGGAATAACTTCAGCTCCAGACTCCTTTGCTGTAACGATAATCGTATCCTTCATCGTTCTTAATACGTTATAATCAAAGGAAATAAAGAAAAAAATTGCCAACATTGGCAGCAGTTTTTTTAATTCATGGCGGTGAACCGGCCAAATTAGAGCCCTTAGCCCTTGAAAGGACACTTGCGAGGAGCCTGTCTCTGACATTGAAAACCTTTTAAAAATTGGTTAAAAATTAAAGGCACCTTAACTAAGGTGCCTGAATATACATGGAGATTGTTTTTAAAAAACCTTAATTTAGACAGGCAACATATGGCCTGCCTAACTATCGAGTAACGCCTCAAAAGCGGACAGAATTTTTTAATGAAATGAACAAATAAACAGAGAATTTTACTTGAACGTGGACTGCTAAAGCTGAAAGAAGTGTCTAAGTAAGACACACTCTCGGATTTCATAGGTGCGCCCTTTAATTGCTAACAAAATAAGCTAGAGACAATACTATACCTTAAAGATGGTTTATTTGCAATTATAACGACCCCTCTCTCTTCACGAAGAGGCTATCACTGATCCCTATCCGTTAAGGCCTCTATTCCCGGGAGAGTGCCGAATTCAATAAATTCTAATGTAGCCCCTCCTCCAGTAGAAATATGGGAAATCTTTTCCGTCACGCCCGCCTTTTTAACAGCTGCTAATGTCTCTCCCCCACCAATGACCGTTTCTGCCTTTGTTTCAACGATGGCCCTAGCGATTTCAATTGTTCCTTTAGCAAAATCATTGATTTCAAAAATGCCAACCGGCCCATTCCATAAGATTGTGCCCGCTGTTTGCAGAGAGGAAATAAATATCCCCAAACTCTTAGGACCCAAATCTACCCCAGTAAAATGACCAGGGATTCCATCTTTGATATCAATAGTTATGGACCTAGCTCCCTCCTTAATTTCCTCAACAGCGATAAAGTCATTGGGTAAAATAACTTTAATCTTTTTTTCTTGAGCTTCTTGAAGAATTAGGTTAGCTTCATTAAGGAAATCATCTTCAACGATTGATCGGCCAACTTCACCCCCTTGCGCTTTCAAAAAGGTAAATGCCATTCCACCACCAATAAGGAGAAGATCTATTTTTTGAAGAAGGGATCTTAGAACCGCGATCTTTGTAGATATTTTAGCTCCACCGATCAGAGCGACAAAAGGTTTTTTTGGCTGTTCAAGAAGCTGGCTTAGAACTCTGACTTCCTTCTCTAGCAAAAAACCAGCTGCTGCTTTTCCTGGAAACAGTAAGGGTAAACTTACCGTCGAACTATGAGCTCGATGGGCTGTTCCAAAGGCATCATCAATATAGCAATCACCGAACGCGGCCAGTTTTTGGGCGAAAGTAGGATCAAGTTTAGGTTTTTCTTCTGCTTCATGAAATCGTAAGTTTTCCAAAATTAAAATTTCTTTTGGTTTCAAGTTTTTCACTAGCTCTTCCACCTCCATGCCAATGCTATCTGGAGCCAGCTTAACGGGAATGGAAAGAAAATTAGCCAATGCTTTAGCACAAGGAGCAAGACTATATTTAGGATCTTTTCTTCCTTTAGGCCTCCCCATATGGCTAAGAAGAATAATGGCTCCCCCTGCATCCAAGATATATTTGATCGTAGGTAATGATGCGACAATACGTGAGTCGTCCAAGATTTCACCCGTGCTACTTAAAGGTACGTTAAAATCTACCCTAAGCAACACTTTTTTACCTTCTAATGCTAAATCTTTTACAGAAAGCTTTTTAAACATAACAACCTTTTTGTTAAAACGACAGGTATACAGGAGTATCCACTAATGGACATTAGTAGCCTACGTCAGGAATATACTTTAAAAAATTTGCGCAAACAAGACCTAAAGAATAGCCCTCTTCAACAATTCGATATCTGGTTTCAAGAGGCAAAGATGGCACAAGTTTTAGAACCCAATGCAATGGCACTAGCAACAACCGATGAACAAGGTCAGCCGTCTAATCGAATGGTTCTTTTAAAGGGATATGGAGATGAAGGTTTTAAGTTTTTCACCCATCTTACAAGCACAAAAGGCCTACAGCTCATTCAAAAACCCTATGCTTCAGCCCTTTTTTGGTGGAAGGAACTCGAAAGGCAGGTCCGCATCGATGGAGCAGTAACACAAATAAATAATAGGGAGGCAGAGCAATATTTCAGGACTAGACCTCGCCTGAGTCAAATTGCTGCTTGGGCATCAAGACAAGACGACCCCCTTGCTTCTAGGCAAGATTTGGAAGATGCCTTTGATCACTATGAACTTTTATTTAAGGATACGGAAATCCCCATGCCTACTTGGTGGGGTGGATTTAGCATTAGTCCCATTAAGGTAGAATTTTGGCAAGGAAGGAGAGGCCGCCTTCATGATCGATTTGTTTACAGTTTATGCGAATCAGGATGGAAAATAGAGCGCCTTTCTCCTTAAACTCAATCTTATAAAGCCGCAAAAGGATTAGCAGCTTGAGCAAAAAGATTACCGTTTTTACGTCTTTTAATTTCTGAGCGAATAGAGAACAACAAATCTTGATCAAATTCTTTTTTAGCAGCCCAGAGAAGATAGTCAATAGGAATTTCTTTTAAAGATCGTCCCTTATGCTTACCAAGAGGCATTGTTTTCATCATGATCGGTTTTGAAAGTGCTGAGAAAACTTGGTCTAAACGATTGAAGCTTCTACATAAGTTTTTAAACACATCCATATTTACAATAACATCGCTCATGGCACGATGAGCTCCCTCATCTTCTATGTTAAAATGCTTTCTCAAAGATTCCAAGGAATTAACAGGACTTTCACCATAGAGACGAGCAAGGCGCAATGTATCTAAAACTTTATTATTCCGAATATTAGTTGGGATACAATGTTTTTGAGCCGCACGAACAATCATCTCAATATCATACTGGACTCCATGACCAATAATAACGTGATTGGATACCATCTTGAATACGGTAGGCAAAACATGCTCGATTCTAGGCTTCCCTCGAATCATCTCTGTTGTGATATGGTGAATAGCTATGGAAGATTCCGGAATAGGGCATAAGGGATCGACCAATGACTCAAAGCTTTCTAATACTTCGGAAAAGGTGAATTTCGCAATAGCAATTTCAATAATTTGATCTTTTTCAGGATCTAGTCCAGTCATTTCACAATCTAGACAAACAAAAATTTCTTTATTTAAACTCATAATTAACTAAATACATCTTTTATCATTTTTATTAATAAGTCACGCCCCATGGGCTTAGCAACCGAATAGTGCAAGAAATGTAAATTTTCGCACGCAAAAGATTCTAAAATTTTTTTTGTATTCGCAGCTAATTCATTTCGTGTTACCTTATCAGCTTTGGTAAGGATAAGGATAGCAGCTTTTTCTGAACGAGCAATCCATTCCATAAATTCTTGATCTTCTTCATTAGGAATGCGTCGGATATCAAATAAGAATAAAATCAACTGCAAAGGTTCCCGATTTTCCAAATAGGTTTGGATCATAGGACCCCATTTTTTACGCACTTCTGGAGGAACTCTGGCAAATCCATACCCCGGTAAATCAACAAAAGTTAATTGATCATTCAATGTAAAAAAATTTAAACACTGAGTCTTCCCTGGCGTCGCAGATGTTTTGACAAGGCCTTTTGCCTTAAATAAATCGTTTAAAAGACTTGATTTTCCCACATTGGAGCGTCCTGCCACAGCTATTTCTGGCAAAAAATTTCCCCTCGCGTCCTTTAGAATGGGGCATTTAGCGAATGAAACAGCCGTTGTGACAAATTTTGCATTTTTAAACAAAAAGCTTTTCGTCAATTTTGATCTCTCTTTGTTTATCTTCCAAAACCTTTAAATTAACTTTAATTGCATCCACTGGGAGATAATCTTTTATACGTTCAGACCATTCTATACAGCATATGCTATCTTGATCCTGCATATATTCATCAAACCCCATACACAAAAACTCATCGATATCCCGTAACCGATAGAGATCAAAATGATAGACAGTCTTGTTTCCTGAATAAATGTTAAGATAAGTAAATGTAGGGCTGTTAACTTCATCTGGCGAACAACCAACGACCCCCTCAATCAACCCTTTAATGAAGGTAGTTTTCCCGGCTCCTAAATCACCAAAAAAACAGAGAACGCTCCCCTTAGGAATCAGGGAAGCTAATTGCTTGCTAAAGCGAATCGTTTCATCTGCCGAGGAAGTTAAAATTCTCACCTAAGCTTCAATCCATTGAGCAACATTAGACGAAAAAGCATCAATTTCCGCTAAGGACTCCACAAAGGCCGTGATTTTATCTTCTGTGAGCTGCTTCTGAATAAAATCTAAAAAATGCTCTTCTATTTGAAAACGGTTTTGATTTTGAACTTCAAACAGAGACATTTTCTTTAAATAATTTTTTTTGAAATCTTCAATCACAGCTTCTTTGCTATTAAATAATTTACCACTCAGAACAGAGGAATAGACAATTTTCTTAATAGGTTCTTTCGGTTTAGTTTTGGCAATATAACTTTTAATCACCTCAGGGTCTTCTGAAACAAAGAAACGTTTTACCTTCAAGCCACCAACTCTTTCAGTATTTTCAGGGCATTTCGATACCCAATCATAGATCGCATCTTGAGGATTAGGGTGGGTGTTATCTCCAAAAACTTTTCCTGTAAATGGGCAGATATAAATTTTTGTAGTCTTTTCATTCACGCTGGAATGGCCAAGCGTAATTTTGATTTCTGCTTCATGCCATAATTTATTAGCATCTTCTAGAACTTTAACCGCATCTCGGTCGCTTTGATAAATAATTTTATCTCTAGGAAACAGGACAGGCTGAAGGTTGAATTTTTTTTCCAGAAAGAAGAGGTAGGTGTTGACAAGCTCTGCAGAAGGATTTTCATTTAAAAACTTTTTCAGTGCAGCCTGAAGATCTTCAGTAATAACAACTTTAGACATTGATACCTCTAAAGGAAAAGATTATTAAGATAATTTTAGTGCAGTTATTGTGACTAGTTTAACAGATCCTTAACTGCTAATCAAGAGGTTTTTTTACTAACCCTCTAATCCGCACAAGCATCAGCAAACAAAACAACCATTCTTTGAGAGGCTTAAACAGGAGATAATTGACGCGAGCGTACGCATTGAGCAATTAAATCGCATATCGGTAGAATTAAAAATCCAAACCCACTTACAGCAATAAGATGTCTTTCAACAAAATGAACACTTAAGTTTTGGCGTTCTTCCTTTAAAGCAAAATCGCCTAACCCTAGCAAGCCGACAAAAATGCCTACAAAAGGTATGTATTCAAGAATTTTACGCACGTTCTGTAGCATGCGTGAACGCTTAGCAATCACATCAATAGGAAGTTGGGGCGAAACGTTTGGCCTAACAGAAAGAGCCTTGCGAGCAATATCCTTATGGATCTCGAATGCCCCCCAGCGATCGGTTTCAAAGCCAAATGCAGGTATTCTTTTTAATAACATAATTTATCCAAGGGTAATTTCTTTGTGTTTAAATCAATTCTTATTAAAATGCAATAACCGTAGCCATCTTTTCTGTACAGAGAAAAATCTAGCGCAAAAAACACAAAAAATAGAATCATAGAAGTCTTTCAATCAATTAAGCTTACGATATATGGAATCTCTAAAGAATATTCTTTCTAAACTTTTTTATCTCGCGATCACAGAAGCTTATCCTGAATTTAAAGATTGGCCATTAGAAATCGTAAAAAGTACTCAGGAAAAATTTGGCCATTACCAATGCAACAATGCGATGAAAATGGCTAAGCTACTTAAAACACCTCCAAGAGATGTCGCAGCTAGTATCGTTAAACATGTACAATCGGATATCATTTTACCCTGTGAAATCGCAGGTCCAGGTTTTATTAACATCCAGTTTAAAAGCTCTTATCTTTCTGAACGTTTGAATACGATGCTTCATTCCCCTCGCTTCGGTATTGAAGAGCAAAAAAAAGATCAAAGAATCGTCATTGATTTTTCATCACCTAATACTGCTAAAGAAATGCATGTTGGCCATTTGCGATCAACGATTATTGGCGATTGCCTAGCTCGATTATTTGAATTTTTAGGTTACGATGTCCTAAGACTTAATCATATTGGTGATTGGGGAACTTCCTTTGGAATGCTCTTAGCCTATATGAAAAAAAATGCTGCCGCTGTCTTAGAAGGAAACGAAAACGCCTCACTCTCTCAGCTAGTCAGCTGGTATAAAGCCTCAAAAGTTGAATTTGATAATGACCCTGAATTTAAAAAAGCCTCTCAGCTCGAAGTTGTTGCCCTTCAAAGAGGAGATGAAGAAACCAAGAGGGGCTGGGAAATCCTATGTTCCATCTCTAGAAAAGCTTATCAAGAAATTTACGATTTGCTCGGCATAAAAATTGAAGAAAGAGGTGAATCTTTCTATAACCCCCTACTCCCTGCCCTTGTCGCTGACTTAGAGTCAAAAGGGCTCGTCACCATTTCTGATGGTGCAAAATGTATTTTTGTTGAGGGCTTTAAAAATCGCGAAGGATCACCCCTACCTTTAATGATTCAGAAGTCTGATGGTGGGTACAACTATGACACGACTGATATGGCCGCTATTAGACACAGAGTCGAGGTGGAGCACGCTGATCGAATTATCTATGTTACTGATATGGGTCAAAACACTCATTTTCAAATGATTTTTAAAGCAGCAGAAGCAGCAGGCTATCTAAATCCGCAAAAAACGCGTGTTGATCACGTCGGATTTGGTTTAGTATTAGGCGCGGATGGAAAAAAATTAAAAACACGCTCTGGCGAAACAGAAAAACTCATTGATCTGCTAACTGCAAGCATTGACTATGCTAAACGCCTTCTCTTAGAAAGGAATCCTGAAATGGACGTCTATGAAAGAGACATGCTTGCTAAAGCTCTAGGACTTGGAGCCATTAAATATGCCGATCTTTCATCGCATCGCACAAGTGATTACCAATTTAGCTACGAAAAAATGCTCCGATTTGAAGGTAACACTGCTGCATTTATTATGTATTCCTATGTTCGTGTAGGAGGGATCAAAAGAAAGGTTGGGGCAGATATAGAACAATTAATGCAAACAACAAAAATCGAACTAGAACATCCTGCCGAAATTTCACTTGGATTGACACTCGCACAATTCCCAGAAGCACTTGAACAAGTGGCTGATGACCTACTCCCTAATAGGCTTACTGATTACCTGTACGAACTAGCTGAAAAATTTAATGCCTTCTTTAGAGATTGCCGAGTCGAAGGTTCGCCTCAGCAAAACTCTCGCTTACTCATTTGCGAACTTGTCGCAAAAATATTAAAAAGCGGGTTAGAAATTTTAGGGATTACGCCGGTAGAAAAAATGTAGTTTACATGGAACAAGATAGCTGAAAGAGGTCTGTCTTGTTCGCTCGATGAGGAATTTCTTGAACATATTTTGGAACAGCGTACCCAGATGTCCTTGCCGCTAAAGCTTGGATCAGCCGTCTACCCTCTGCTACCTCGACTTCAAAATGGCTCGTTCCTTGTACCTGGTCTAATTGATGAAGATAGTAGGGAAGGATTCCATTGTCCACTAATTTTTCCGTAAGAGCATAAAGATCCTCTAAGGAATCATTAATTCCTTTAAGAAGAACAGCTTGATTTAAAATAACCACACCTATTTTTTTAAGTCGCTTCAAAGATTCCAGGACATCGCTATCAAGTTCTTTAACATGGTTGCAATGAATAACAAAATACACCTGCTGGTAAAGATTTTCTAAAAGGGAGACAAACTCTTCATCGATACGCTCCGGGATACCGATAGGAAATCGGGTATGAAAACGAATCCGTTTAACATGTGAACATCCGGAGAGACGTACTAATAGATAACGAAGAGTATTGTTTGATATTGATAAAGGATCACCCCCACTTAAAATAATTTCTCTCAATGAGAAATCCTGTTCAATTGCTTTCAATTCTTCGTCATAGGTTTTTCTTTCTGTTTCGTAAGGAAAATTTTGACGAAAGCAGAACCGGCAATGCATAGCACAAGCAGAAGTTGTAACGAGAAGAGCTCTACCTTCATATTTTTGAAGAAGCTTACTCGATTTCAAGAAAGATTGATCCTCAGTTGGATCAAGCCTAAAGCCAATCTTTTTTTCCTTCTCCATTTGATGGGGTAAGAATTGCTTTAGAATTGGATCATCGAGTGTCTGCTTAGGAATCTTTTCTGCTAATCGCAATGGCAAGTTAAGGATAAAACGCGGGTTTTTTAAGACCACTTCGCGCTGAGAAGGGGTGAGTTCGAGAAAATCAGCTAACTTTTCCCAGTTTGTAAAATTATTTTTTAACACCTGGCGCCAATCAACTTGTTTCAACAAAATAAACTACCCATTCTAAGTTTAAAAATGAATAAAATTATAATCAAAAAAGGCGAATTATGTCATTTATATTATTTTAGAGACCGATATACCCGATGAGAATTTTTTCAAGATAGAGGAGATATCATATAATGCCTGATGAGCTTAACTTAATTGGGATTCTTGCTATCGGTCTCGGTCTAGCCTGCTTATTTGGCTACATCTGCCAAAGGTTAAAGGTATCCCCCATTCTCGGTTACTTAGTAGCCGGTTACATTATAGGGCCTAACTTTCCTGGTTTTGTTGCAGATCTTTATATTTCTGAGCAAATGGCCAATATTGGTGTAACATTACTGATGTTTGCTGTCGGATTAAACTTTGACTGGAAAGACTTATCTTCCGTCAAAAAAGTTGTGTTACCTGGCGCGTTCCTACTATCCATCGTATCCATCACGGCAGGCATCTTATTAAGCACTGCGTTAAACGAATCTTTTCAAGCTGGGCTTGTCATTGGCCTTGCCATCTGCGTCTCTAGTACCGTAGTGATTGTTAGAGTACTAGCAGACCAACATTTACTAAGTACAGCACAAGGCCATCTAGTCGTCGGCTGGACGATTGTAGAAGATTTAATCTCTGTTTTAGGATTAATTTTATTACCAACCTTAGTGTCTACCAGCCTAACAGGCGAAAGTCCCGTTCTTAGGATTATTAGCTCATTTGGGACCGTGGCCATTAAACTTGCAACTCTCGGCCTTGTCGTCTATTTTGTAGGTGAAAAATTAATCGATCGCATTTTAAAGACAATCGCTCGCACACGTTCTCATGAATTATTTACATTAGCCATCCTTGCGAGCGTTTTTCTCATTGCCGTAGGCAGCTCGTATCTTTTTGGTGTATCCATTGCCATAGGCGCATTTATTGCAGGAACCGTTGTTGGAAAAACAGCCATGAGTCACCAGGCAGCAGCAAATGCCCTTCCTATGCGAGATGCTTTCGCTGTCATCTTTTTTCTTTCTGTTGGTATGCTTTTTAATCCTATAGCTGTAGGAAATAACTTTCCTCTGTTTTTTGGTATCTTAGCTATTTTGCTTCTCTTACGCCCCCTCCTTTCGTTCTTCTTTTTAAAATTCCTAAAGTACCCTACGAATATAGCTTTTACCGTTGCCTTAGCCATCAGTCAAATAGGCGAATATTCATTTATTTTAGCTGAAGAAGGAAGCAGGTTACAAATCCTCCCGGATAACGCCTATGATATTTTAGTTGCGTGTGCGTTTATTAGTATCGTAATCAACCCGTTTTTATTTCAATTCTTTAAACCTCTACTCAATCATACAGACAATACACCAACAGAAGAATCAACTATTTTAACTAATCCGGATAGCCTATCCTCATCCTTTTTACCGAGAGCTGTCATCATAGGATTTGGGCCCGTGGGCAAAATAGCGGCCCAAGTGCTGCAAGGTCGATATAATATCCTTATTATTGATCAAAACATTGATACCGTTGCCACATTTAATGAAAAGGGCATACATACTCTTTTTGGAGATGCCACGCAACTGCTTATCTTGGAAAGGGCACAGTTAGATAACGTTGAGCTTGTTGTGATTACTACACCAAATGCTGTTATTACTCAGCATATCATTCGAATAGTCCAACAGATTAATCCTCGCTGCCAGCTAATCGCTAGAACCCATTTTGTTAAAGATACTGAACAGTTTGGCGATCTGCCTCTTGTGTGTGACGAAGAAACGGCCGCAACGAAAATGGAAGAACTTATTCAGGAATACCTAGCAGACAGAGAATAAGGCAAAGAGCCCCCTTATCCTCCGCGTTCTTTCCATATCAAGCTTTAGCAACTACAGGTGTTAAAATAGGATCTTTTGCAACTTCGATGATGTTATCTCTTTTGGCACGTACCACATCGCCTCCTAGTGACATAAACTTTGGCACAAGGCTATCATAACCGCGATCAAGAAAATGTAATCCGGAAATAACGCTAGAACCAGAGGCAATAGCTGCCGCCATTACATAAGCAAAACCCGCTCTTAAATCCGGGATGGCAATCTCCTTACCTTCTAATGGGGTAGAACCTTTTACAATCATGCTGTGAGAAAAACTATGAGAAGCGAAACGGCAATCTTTACCACCTAGGCATTGTTTGAATAAAGTGACATCTGCGCCCATCTCAGCCAGTGTTTCTGTGTAGCCAAATCGCTTTTCATACACTGTTTCATGAATAACAGAAGTCCCTGTTGCCTGGGTTAGCAAAACCACGAATGGTTGTTGCCAATCAGTCATAAAGCCTGGATGCACATCCGTTTCTAAGTGAATGCCCCCTTGCAATGGCCCATCATAGAAAAACTCAATCCCATTTGATTTGATATCAAAACCAGCTCCAATTTCACGCAGCTTGTTAAGCAATGTAATCATATGCAAGTGTTGAGCGCCTTCCACAAAAACTCGTCCCTTTGTCGCGATAGCTGCCATTCCCCAAGAAGCAGCTTCATTACGATCTGGGATAATGGTATGCTCCACTTCGTAAAAACGTCTGGTACCTTGAATGCGAATCGTTCGATCAACATCTAATGTAATAATAGCTCCAAGCTTTTGTAAAAATAGGATTAGCTCTACAACCTCAGGTTCAATGGCTGCATTTTTAATAATGGTTGTTCCCCTTGCAGTGACCCCGGCTAAAATCGTATTCTCTGTTGCGCCTACGGATGGATAGGGCAAATTAATGAATGTGCCTTTCAAGCCATTATGAGCATGAGCAAAATAAGCACCTTCTTTTTTCATCTCTCGATATTCAATCGTAGCGCCAAGCTCCCTTAATGCATCAATATGAAAATCAACGGCTCTTTTGCCAATTCCACATCCCCCCACAGTAGGCACAATGATATCTTCTTCTGTCCTGCTAAGAAGGGCACCAATCATCAAAATGGGAATGCGATTTGCCCCAGAAAACCTTTGGGGGACATAAGAGGTTTTCAACTCTCGAGTAACGACTTCCATAAATCCTGTTTCGCGATCCCAATTTACTTCCATACCAATGTCTTTACAGAGATCAACGGTTACTTCAACATCACCAATATTAGGAACGTTATAAAAGCGACATTTTTTATCAGATAACAATGATGCAACCAAAAGCTTTGTCATCGCATTTTTAGCACCCGCAGCTTTTACAACTCCCTTTAAAGGAGTTCCCCCTTTTATTTTAATCACTTCCATTTTAACCACTCAATCTCAGTTTAATTTTATTAATATGACTAATTTTAATTATCGCAAATTAGATCGTAAAGTCCGATGGCCCACATCTTTATGGGAGTACTTCTCGGGCATTTTCTTATCAAGGATTTTGTTTTATTACAATATAAAATTGTAAAAAATGAAAAAAAATTAATTTAAATTGATTTTTCTTCTTTGTAAGCCAATATTCCCACTCGCCATCCGCGAAAAAGAATTAAAAAATTAGCTCTTTTATTTTTAATTGCTTATCAAATGAGTACTGTTTGTCTTCTAAAAGCAGATGTTTTGGAAGCAAGCCCAAGCCATTTTTTTCATAAAGCAAGCAAATATTTTTATTTAAAAAGTGCTTTTTTTGCATTAAAAATCCTGCTAAAGCCATTGTCATTCTAGCATTTATTTCTACAATCGGATGAATGCATTCTTTTCCATTATAGCGATAGACCATCGCATCAATCCCAACAAAGCCAAAATAGCCTTCCTTTTTTAAGCTTTCTAAAATGGAAATAGAATATTTTTTTTGTTGTTGTATTAATCCTGGAAATTCTTGAAAAATTAAATTCTCATCACCAATTAAAGAGCCTTGGTAACTTCCTTGCGGTTGATTAATCATTTTTGTAGCGGCCATAAATTGGATTTGATCTGAACTTAGGTGCCAAAGAGTACTAAAATCGAGAAGTCGCTCAACCCATGGCTCGGCAATCACAGGCCGCCTCCCTAGCCACTCTCGTTGACAAAAGGACTTCATCTTATTATTAATGGCTCCTATCGGTTGCAAAAGAAGGTGCCCGCGTCCAGAAAGACCATAGCAAGTTTTCAAGACACCCTTATGACCTTTTTGTAAAGCAACCCAATGGCATAAGTCATCCATCGAATAAAGAAGCTGGGCCCCTGGTAGCTTTAATGAATGGTTAAAGCTCCACTCTTTGCTATTGACCTTTCGAACGACTTCCCAGTCTGGCATGTTATAAGTGAGTTGTGGCTTTGTATCCGCCCAATCCTTTAGAGCCTTCGACCATCCCCAGGTAACCAACTCGCCTCCATCTATTTCCTTTTCTGTTATCAATCTAGGAATGGCCATTTTATTATGTTTTAATTCTCTTAAAAATTCATTTTCAGGTTGGCCAACCACCAAGACCTCATCTTCTTCATTAGCAAACAGCAATGGCAGGAATTGAAGTTGAAGGCAGATCGGATATTTTTTTATTTCATGAAAGGGATTAGCCTCTTTGTGAGATAGTAATTCAAATTCAAAATTCGTATTGGCAAAATAAATTTTTTTCATGCTTTAAATTGAATTAGTTGTACTTTGCTTGATATTTACGTATGATAGTTATAATGAAATGACATCGTATAAGTTTAGGAGTTAATATGCCAGTTCGACAAGAAAGCGGACAACACAGCTACCCAGTAATTCGCACAGGAATCGGACAAGACAGCCATCGTTTTTTACCCCCTAATTCTTCTAAACCTTGTGTGATCGCAGGGCTTATTTTTGAAGATATTCCCGGTTTTCTAGCCAATTCGGATGGAGATGTTGTATTTCATGCTATTTGCAATGCTATCTCCTCGCTTACCCATGTTTTAATTTTGGGCGCTATCGCCGATGAGCTGTGTTTAAAAGGAGGCATTACAGATAGTGAGGTCTATTTACAAGAAGCATTAAAAACACTTGGCAATCAAAAAATTACACACGTCTCACTAACGATAGAAGCTAAGAAGCCTAAATTTAAGCATCGTCTCATTGAAATGCGTGCGAATATTGCAAGAGTGATGCATCTAGACGTGAGTCAGGTAGGAATTACAGCAACGACCGGAGAAGGATTAACGGACTTCGGCTGCGGTGATGGAGCCCAGTGCCTCGCTATTGTCACAACCGAAGAAATCACCTCTTAAACTCATCAAAATAGCTGTCTTAAAGACAGCTATTTTCCTTAATAAACATCTCTTAAATATTTTTTTTCTGTGCGCAATTTCTTAAGATAGGCTTTGGCCTCTTCATCACTAAAAGGGCCTTGCTGCATGATAATGGCTAATAAAGCTTGTTCAACATCTTTCGCCATATGCTTGGCATCTCCACAAACATAAATATAAGCACCCTTTTCTAACCATTGAAAAATTTCTTCCGCATTCTCCATTAAACGATGCTGAACATATATTTTGTCGTCCTGGTCTCTTGAAAAAGCGAGCTGAAGCTTGATTAACCCTTCTTTTTCTAACTGTGTCCATTCCTCCTCATAAAAAAATTCATGACTTTTTGTCCACTCACCAAAAAAGAGCCAATTGGAACCAGAATGTTTTTTATGAAGTCGCTCCTGCATAAAAGCTCGAAATGGCGCAACTCCCGTCCCAGGCCCAATCATGATCAGCGAAGCATCACTTGATTCAGGAAGAGTGAAGCCATGGTGCGGCTGGATATAAATAGGCACAACAGGTTGATCTAATGGGCAATCATAGCATAAATAGTGTGTACAAACACCTTGTCGTTCTATCCCCATTGTTTGATAACGAGTCAAGGCAATCGTAAGATGAACTTCATTACCTACAACAAGCTGAGAGGACGATATAGAATAAAGTCTAGGTAAAAGAGGCATGAGAAGCTGAGCTATTTCTTGAGGCGCAAGTGTTACTTCTTGGTTTTTTTCTAAAAAATCCCAAACCTCATGATGATTTAAGTAAAGTTTGAGCTCCTCCTTATTCTCATCGGCGAGTAACGTCTCTAATGCTATTTTTTTTTGAGGATCCGCTTGCTTTTCCGTAACGGTTGAGAAAAACTTTCTACTAAAGGAAGTAATATTAGCTTTTGATGTAAGAAAATCTTTAAAGATGATTTGCTGTCCGTTTCGATCAGTCACAAGTTCATCGCCTTTTGCTTTAGCAGCCACAAGTGTGCGCTCGACGAGATCTTTGTTATTTAAAGGATAAACACCCAGACTATCACCAGCCTGGTAAGTTAAACCAGAACCTTCGAGGTCAAGGACAAGATGGTAAGTGTATTTTTTAGAACCAGGCTTACAAAGAAGGTAACGCTCCTTGATTTTGGCGGGAAAAGGGTGGATTTTATTGTAAATTTCTTGTTTATTCATAAATTTAAGAAGACTTTCTGAGAGATTATACAAAATGTACCGATTATTTTTTTGCGATTTCTTCTGCTTTTTTCTATTCGATCGGTCACTTGAACGTAAACACACTCAGCCTCGAGGGAAAGGTCGGACAACTTCGCGTTCACTTTAGAGGATTTACCAGCCTTTTACAAAACGAAAAAAAATACCTATGAATCTTCCAACCCTAGATGCCGTCGCAGATAAAACGATGCTGGAAAATGGCTTTATCCCACATTTCCCACAAGAAATTTTAGAAGCAGCTCGGAAGCTTAAGTGGGTACCACCCAACATCAATCATGATCTTAGACATCTTCCATTCTGCTCAATTGATAATATAGCTTCTCAGGATCTAGATCAGCTAACCTATGCCACAACGAAAGCTTCTGGTTATCAAGTTTTAGTTGCAATTGCCGATGTTGATTACTTCGTCGGTAAAGATAGCCTCATTGATCAATTTGCTGGGAAAAACATGACTTCTGTTTATACACCAGCAAAAATTTATCCTATGCTACCTCTTCTGCTCTCTCATCAACTAACATCTCTTCTTCCGAGAGAGGAGAAAATCGCTTTAATCATTGATCTATTTATTGATCAATCGGGCGAATCGAAAGCGCATGATTTGTACTATGCTCTTGTACGGAATCATGGAAAATTGAATTACAGTAATGTAACAGCTTTTTTGGAACATCAGAGGTCTCTTCCCATTGAAAATCAATTGAGTGAACAGCTTATCTTGCAACATCAGATTGCTCAAATGATTAAAAGTAACCGATTGCAAAAAGGTGCTTTAGAAATTAACACCTCACATGCGATACCGCTTATCAAAGATAATCGTGTGATTGGGGCTGTACAAGAAGAAAAAAATAAAGCTAGAGAACTTATTGAAAATTTAATGATCGCAGCCAACCTTGCCTGCAATGAATTTTTGAAAGCCCATCACTTGCCCCGACTTTGCCGCGTGGTGCAAACACCAAAGAAATGGGAAAGAATTGTGGATATTGCAAAGAATCATCAATTCGAATTACCGATAGAACCTAACGCCAAGACATTAAGTCTTTTTCTAAAAAAAATGCAGGCTTTATCTCCATCCACTTACCCGGAACTTTCTTTAACCATATTAAAATTGCTCGGCAGGGGTGAATATCTAGTTGTTGATGGTGATAACACAACACAACATTTTGCTTTAAATTTGAGAGACTACACTCATGCCACAGCTCCTAATCGTAGGTTCGCAGACTTGGTGATGTCACGTTTGCTAAAAGCGGCTATTAATAGACAACCGCTCCCTTATTCACTTGATCAACTGCAAGAAATCGCGGCTACATGCTCTAAAAAAGAAAGCATTGCTGAAAAAATTCAACGTAAGCTCACTAAATGTGCTCTTGCCTACTGGCTAGCTAATAAGATTGGTCACCGCTTTAAGGCCATCGTTACAGGTACTAACTTGAATGACACTTGGATCAGGGTCTTGGATTTTCCCGTGGAGGGAAAATTGATACAGGGTCGAGAAAATACAGAAGTTGGTGACCATCTGACTGTAATGTTAACACATGTCAATCCCATTGAAGGCTTTATTGATTTCGCCAAGGTTTAATCATACACGAAGCAGCCCACTCAAACATGGGCTGCTTGCTCCATGTCAATCTACTTGGTTAAATAGATCGTATCATCGGTAGTGCGGTTAGGATGTTGAAACAAACCCCACTCTCCCCCCTTCAAGATATAACCTCGAATGATAGATAAAAAGAGGTCTTTACTAATTAGGCTTTCTGATCCGTCTTCAAACAGAGTAAACGACGAATCATCTTGGTGATTGATGACTTTAAAATACAGTTCATAATATTTTTTTCTTCTGACTGAGAAGTATTGATTTTCTCCAGACTTTTTTGAATCCTTTACGTGCTCCAACATTTCCAATAACGCACAAACTATTTTTTTTGCTTGTGCGACGTCCTTACTATCCCAATGCATGATATCTTTACAAAAGTCGTCAACATTAGCGGGATTATCTTTTCGCACAAAACTTGAGAAATCATTTTTGTTATACTGTTGTGCCTGATTTGAGGTAGACAGCGACTGTTGCGTATTACCCTTTACTTTGTGCTTCTTATCTACTTCTGGGCTAACTTTATGTACTAAATTATTCTTCGTTGTATTAGTTGGGGTAGTCGAAGGGAGTTGTAGGGGATTATCCTTTAATTTTCGTGTCCTAATTGCTCTTCGCCACATTTTTTTCCCTAAGGTACAATGGCCTAGAGCCATGAAGGCAATAGCTTGAAACCCCTTAATGACTCTTTGACATAGATTAATTTTGTTATAGGAATGGCTAGCTTGCATGGCAGGTGGGCAAGAAGGAGATATTCGAGAAAGTCCCATAGTTTGTCCTGTGTTAACTTATTTTTATTATAAGTCAAATCACTAATCTAGCAAGCTACTTTCTACTCGAGAAATGGCTTAAATTTCTGATTCTCTTTACAGAACTTTAACCCTGATTTAATCATCAATTAATTGTACTTAATTTTAATTAGATTGTATTAAAACAAGGAATTAAGATGACTAATCAGGTTTCAATTGAAAGTCCCGCTACAATTTTTTCCCAATTTATTCGTAGTCAAGACAAACAAGACGGAGAACAACTACAAAAACTTCATAAGGTAGTTCAAGAATTTTCGCAAAACATGCAAGAGCTTAAGTACAATCAAAAAGAAAAAGAGAAGTATTCTTTTCAAGCAAAGCTACAAGGTAGCGGCATTCTAGGTTATAACCCATTCTCTCACTCCTTCACAACCTTCTCTGCGACTAGATTGTCTGACGTTGATATTAATAAAATAACCAACGAACATATCAAATATCATTTTCGTCAAATATTTGGTTTTTCCGCTCAAGAACAAATGATAAATTTGGTCGCGCAAGAATATTTCGTTGGAAGATGGGATAGCTTTATGGGGGAAGTTCAGCGATTAATTGTCCAAAGTCAAGCAGAAAACGCGCCTCCGACACCTGTCCGCCCAAAAGCTATTTCCCTAGAGGACATCTTAAGGCAGCAAAAAGAGAACGAAGAATTTGCAAGGCGGGCATTTGAACAAGCTACACAAATTAAAGAAGAGGTTCTCAAGAGTTTAAGGCAAAGCCCTTTTCATGAGTAGCTATTAAGGGCTAGCTGTTAATAAACTCATAGAAAATTGAGGAGCTACTCCTATGCAGTAGTAGCTCTTTAATGAATTATTCATCTGGTCCCATCCAGGTAATCCCTTCTTCTAACCACCTGAATTCTTTGTTAAGCACTTTTTCTGCTAGTTTATCGCCAATCCTATCATCATTATCGGTTAAAGCTCGGAAATAACCTTTGATTCGTCTTTTAGCTAATTGACAAAAGGCATCAGCTAGCAGCACAGGTGAGCTATCTTCAGGCTTATTCTTCTTGAGAGTCGCCGCATAGGAAACAGTTGCAGACATAGCAAACAGCTCCGTGCCTATTTCCATTAAGCGGGCTAAATGAAGCTGTTTTCTCTCTAACCCTTGCTTATACTTCACCATGGCACTAAAAATTTCTTTCGCAAGTTTGTGGGCATTACTTTCAATGAAATGAAAATGCTTCCCTAGCTCCCCTAAATCCTTATAAGACTTAGAAGTATCAAAGATCTGAGATGGGTACCAACGGATATAAAAACTGAAAGCTTTACCAAAAGCCTTAAGCTTTTGAGAAAAGCTAGTTTTTTTACTCAAAAGGGGCATTGCTAATTTTAAATGTGGATCAATGGCTTCTCTTGCTAAAAATAACCGCATGATCTCTGAAGTGCCTTCAAGAATGAGATTAATACGACAATCCCTCATGATACGCTCTACTGGATATGGCACTTCGCCCCTTGCCTTTAAAGAGCGTCCTTTTTCGTATCCCCGCCCCCCACGAAGCTGCATGGTCAAATCCACAATTTTCCATAACGCTTCTGTACAAAACAACTTAGACATGGCAGCTTCAATACGAATGTCATATTTTCCCTGATCAGCTAAAAAGCTCGTGAGTTGGCTAACCGCATCTATCGCAAACGTTGTAGCCGCAATATAGGCAATCTTTTCTTTCCCTGCTTCATGCAAGCCTATGGGCATTCCCCACTGCACACGATTGGCTCCCCATCTTCTAGCAATCGAGAGACACTGCTTTGCAGCGCCAGCTGATGCTGCAGGTAAAGTTAAGCGACCAACATTAATTGTACCAAGAGCGAGCGCTAGCCCCCTCCCTTCTTCCCAAATAATATTTTCCTTTGGAATCTTTACATTTCTAAAGGTCAGCAATGCATTATAAATCCCCCCAAGCCCCATGAATTCACACCGATGTGTCAACTCAACACCAGGTGTGTTCATTTCAAGAATAAAAGCAGTGATTTGTTTTTTTTCTCGACCATTTTCGAATTTAGATGGTGTTTTGGCCATTACCACAATGATATTTGCCAATGCTCCATTCGTACACCAAAGCTTCGTACCATTTAAAATATAGTGAGACCCATCTTCGGCAAGTTTAGCCTCTGCGGACATTTGAGCGGGATCTGAACCCACATCGGGCTCTGTGAGGGCAAAAGCGGATACCCATCCTTCTCGAAAACGAGGAAGATATTTTTGCTTCTGCTCCTCCGTCCCATAAAGACGCAAGGGTTGAGGAACACCGATCGACTGATGGGCAGAGAGAAGGACGGCTGTGGCACCACAATAGGAAGCTACCTTTTGAATCACACGATTATAATTTGTTTGAGAAAAGCCAAGTCCGCCATACTGCTTAGGGACTTTCATTGCAAAAGCACCCAAACGCCCTAGCTCTTTAATCACTTTTTCAGGGATTGTTCTTGTTGCATCCACCTCTTCGGGATCCAGGTTTTCAAGTAAAAAGGGCATCAGCTGAGCAATAAACTCATCTCCAATTTTACGATCTTCTTCATCTTGCTGAGGAAAAGGATAAATCATGTTAGGCTTAAAGCTACCCATTAAAAGTTGACCAGCAAAACTATCTCTTCTAGCTTCACGGTCTCGTGCTGCTTCTGTAATTTCCAAAGCTTCTCGTTTTTCTTTACTTGAGGTTTGATCAAATAGAGCGTCATCTGTGCCTTCTGGTTCTTTTTCTATTTGTGACATAGCAACATCCTTCCTTGAATCCTTTCTCTCTCTTTTTTTCTTTAGTGCATCTTTTAAATCGTGTAAAGATATTATTTTGCAAATTCCCATCTTTCGTAAAAAAACATATTTAATTATAATAGTGGGGAAAGTTGTTACAGAGATTGAGTTATGCCGTTAATGGCAAAAACATAAATTTCTCTTCTCATGTCTACAGCTCATTTTCAACCACCCTAACACCTAGTGGAAAATCTTTTCCGTTAAATGCATGAGCTAGGTTAATATAAGGAAAAAAAAACAGGCTTTATCCAATGAAAGATTCTATTTTTTCTGCTTCACTTCGTTCTTTTTTCGTTTCTTTTTGTTGTGTTTTAGGGATTTTTTTAGCTTTTGTACCCATCGTACTTGCTTTTAGCTTTTTTGAGTCTGCTGAAGAGACCGTCCCTTCCGAATACAATGTAAAGATTTTACCAAATGCTGAGGGAGTCCGGAAAAAAGAAGCAAAAGATGCACCTGTAGTTTTGCAAATTAATGTCCATGGAGTTATCGGTGCAGAAGGTCTCACGGACTACGATATTCGCAACTTGCTTGTAGAATCTCGAGAGAACACACTAAAGAACAACCGTGTTAAAGCTATTTTACTCCATTGCAATACCCCTGGTGGTGGAATGGTCGACGCGGATGGCATTTATCGCGCTTTAAAAGAATATAAAGATCGCTACCAAGTTCCTATCTATGCTTATGTGGATGGTCTTTTAGCATCAGGAGGCATGTATATTGCTGCAGCAGCTGACGAGATCCATGCCAACGACATTAGCCTTATTGGCAGCATCGGTGTTGTTACTACAGGCATTTTTAATGTGTCTGGTTTAATGGATAAACTAGGTGTGGAATCATTAACTTTATATGCTGGTAAAGGCAAAGATGATTTAAATCCTTTCCGTCCTTGGAAACCTGATGAGTCAGCAAACTACAAATCAATTATTGACTATTACTATCAAAGTTTTGTGAATCTTGTATTGGCAAGCCGTCCTAAACTTAATAAAGATCTTCTTATTGATCAGTTAGGTGCGCATGTATTTCCAGCACAACAAGCTCTAGATTATGGTCTTGTCGATGTAACAGGTGCTAGCCGAGACACAACATTAAAAAAACTATTAACCAAAATTGGCATTGAAGATAATTACTATCAAGTTGTTGAACTAAGTAGCAGCAACTGGCTAAGCCAGCTTTTTAAAGCTGACAGCCCCGTCTTAAATGGCAAAATTAAACACCAATTATCCCTTGGGAATGATCTGCCAGCAGCTCTTAGTAATCAGCCTCTGTCCCTATATCAACCATGAAAAATTTATATGTCTTAGATGCAGCTGGATATATTTACAGATCCTATTTTGCAATCAAGAATATGACCAATTCAAAGGGCGAATCAACAAACGCCCTTTTTGGTTTTATTCGTTCGATCCTTAAACTTTACAAAGACTTTCATCCTGAGCACCTTGTAGCCGTTTTTGACGGACCATCAAATATACAAAAACGATCTCTTATCTATAAGGACTATAAGGCCCATCGGGCAAAGATGCCTCCTGATTTACTTCATCAAATCGAATGGGCAAAGAAGTTTTGCCATTTTATGGGTATTTCTCACTTAGCCGTGACCGGGGTTGAAGCCGATGATACAATGGGAAGCATTGCACTCTGGGCTGAACAGAAAGGAGCACAAGTTTTCCTTTGCACGAGCGATAAAGATATGGCGCAACTAGTCAATGATCGCATCTTTATTTTGAACACTCATAAAGACAATTTAATTTTGGATTCAAAAGGGGTAGAAACTACCTATGGGGTCCCTCCAAACCTTATTAAAGATTTTTTATCTATGACGGGGGATAGCTCTGATAATATCCCAGGTGTTGCCGGTTTTGGCCCTAAAACAGCCTCTGAACTGCTTATTAAACATGGTTCTCTAGAATATATTCTCGATCATCCAGAAATCATCACCAATCCCAAAAAAAGAGAAGTGCTGGTCCAAGAGACTGAAAATGCCAAGCTCAGCAAGCTATTAGTTGCCATTGATACAAACGTTGATTTTCCAAAAGATACAGCCTTTTTCCTCATTAAACCCAAAGATAAACCTGCCTTGAAAGAATTGTTTACAGAAATGAATTTTAGCAGCCTGATTAGGGAAATGGATGGCTTAATAGAAGAAACAATCAAGGAAGAAGGTAATCTCTATCATCTTGTCCACGATGAGGATGAACTTTATGCCCTCATTAATGAACTAAAAAAATATAATGAGATCGCTTTTAGTGTATTTAGGACAGCCGCACGTCCCCTTCAAACGGATATTGTAGGGATAGGCTTTGGTGTTTGCCCAAGGCAAGCTTGGTATATTCCCTTCAATGGTTCTCTTCCTGTTAATTTTATTGAAACAGAACTTAAAAAACTCTTTAACGACCCGACCATTGGTTTTTTTGGCCACAATATTAAATATGATCTTCATGCTTTAGCCAATCGAGGCATTGTGATCAAGAATGTTATTTTTGACACAATGTTAGCTTCCTACATTTTAAGCTCCCATAGCCGCCAACACTCGTTAGATCAACTAACCTTAGATTATTTTGGTAAAGTGAAAATCCAGGTAGCCTCTTTTTTAGGAAAAGGAAAAAAGCAGCTTAGTATTTTACAGGTGAGTCCTCAGGATCTATTAGAATATTGCTGCGAAGAGGTAGACTATATCTGTAGATTAAGAGGCATTTTACAACCTCAATTAAAAGAACGTCATCTTGAAACTCTTTATAAGGAGCTTGAACTCCCTCTTTTGTCTATACTTGAAAAAATTGAGCATCATGGCATCTTTCTTGACGTTCCTCGCCTAGAAACTTTTGCTATTCAATTAAATAAAGATCTGAAGCAACTATCTGAAGAAATTTATACCCTGGCAGGGGAAGAGTTTAATTTAAATTCCCCTAAACAGCTTTCATCTATTTTATTTGAAAAACTTAAGATTAAGCCTCCTAGAAAAACAGCTACAGGTCTGTCAACAAATGCCGAGGTGTTAGAATTTTTAAAAAAGGATTACCCTATTGCAGGAAAGCTACAAGAGTACCGGATCTTAGAAAAGTTAAGGTCAACTTATGTAGAAGCCTTACCGCAAGAAGTAAACCCGAAAACAGGACGCATTCATCCTACATTTAATCAATTTGTAGCTGCAACCGGGCGTTTATCCTGCCAAGACCCCAATCTCCAAAATATCCCTGTACGTACCGAAGTAGGAAGAAAAATCAGGGAGGCCTTTCGTCCGCAGCTAGAAGGCTGGAGTTACTTAGCAGCGGATTATTCACAAATTGAGCTTAGGCTACTAGCTCACTTAAGCGAAGATCCTATTCTAATCAACGCTTTTAATCGCAACGAAGATATTCATAGTCACACTGCAGCGGCTATTTTTAACCTCCCAATTGATAAGGTGACCAAAGAAGAGCGCTATCGAGCAAAAGCAGTAAATTTCGGTATTATTTACGGCCAGCAAGCTTTTGGCCTATCACAGGAACTAGGTGTCGATGTCAAGGAAGCAGCTAAATTCATTGAAACCTATTTTCAAAAATATCCTAGAGTTAAAGCCTTTCTAGATTCCTGCAAAGATTTGGCCAGAGTAACCGGTAAAGCTGTGACGATGACAGGGAGAGAAAGGGCCATTCCAGAAATTCACAGTAAAAACATGATGATCCGAAGTGCAGCAGAAAGATTAGCGGTCAATACACCTTTTCAAGGAACAGCTGCAGATATCATAAAAATGGCCATGTTAAAGGTTGATAAAGCCATTGAAGAAAATCATTTAAAAGGTTATATGATTCTGCAGATCCATGACGAATTAATCTTTGAAGTGCCTGATGAAGAGATCCCGCTCTTCGAATCTTTGGTGCGCGATGCCATGCAGAATGTCTTAAAACTTAGGGTTCCTTTGACAGTTGATATCGCGCTTGGCAAAAATTGGAAAGAATGTTAAACTTAAAAAAAGTAGCCGTCACTGGAGGCCTTTCCTCTGGCAAATCCACAGTTTGTCAAATCTTTAGAGGTTTAGGTGCTCATGTCGTCAGTGCTGATAAAATCGTTCACCAATTTTTGTCTCCAAATACGAGTCTTGGCCAAGAAGTCATTAAGTTGCTTGGAGTAGAAATTGTCATCGACCAGATGATTGACCGAAAATCTATTGCTAATAAGGTATTTAATAATCCTCAACTCTTATATCAACTTGAAAAAATTCTCCACCCAGCTGTGTTTAACGAAATGAATAAAGAATACCAAATCGCAAAGGATGCTTCTCGACCACTGTTTGTCGCTGAAGTGCCTTTACTTTTTGAAGCGTATAAAGGCAAAGACGTTTGGTTTGATGTCATTGTTGCTGTGCTTGCCAGTGAGGAAACTGCCTGCAAGCGCTTCATGGAGTCCACCGGTAATTCTGAAGAAGAGTATCGCTTGAGAATGAGTAGACAGTTATCTCCTGCTCAAAAGGCCGAGAAAGCTCATTACATAATTTATAATGATGGCGACTTTACAAAACTTGAAGAACAAGTTCGTCATCTGTATCACAATTTAACCCAATCTTAGGAGTCGCATTCTGAATGAACCCAGAAGATACTATACAAGAAAAATCGCCCGTTGAACATGCTGGCGCGCGCGAACACGATTTAAAACATGGAGATTATGAGCAGGGAGATTCGGTTTATGCCCCTCCTTCTGGCGAAAGCATTAAAATCGCTGAAATTCAGCGTATGAATATTGACCAACTAAACCAGTTTGGAAGAAAGATTGGGCTAAAACATCTTGGATCGTTAACAAAATCTCAAATGGTTTTTGAAATTGTTAAAGCTCTTTCTGAAAATCCCTCCGAAATTCTTTATGGGGAAGGTGTTCTGGAAGTTCTCCCTGATGGTTTTGGTTTTTTGCGATCTCCTAACTACAATTATCTACCGTCCCCTGAAGATATTTACATTTCACCAGCTCAGATTCGCAGATTTGATTTAAAAAAAGGGGATACAGTTAGCGGAACGATTCGCCCTCCAAAAGATAAAGAAAAATACTTTGCCCTGTTAAAGGTTGATACAATTAACGGTACCTCTCCTGAAAAAGCAAGAGAACGTATTCTTTTTGAAAACCTTACCCCTCTTTATCCTAGTGAAAGAATTGTCATGGAAACAACAAAAGATAAGCTTTCCATGCGCGTCTTAGATCTAACAGCCCCTATTGGTAAAGGTCAGAGAGGTCTTATTGTTGCCCCTCCACGTTCGGGTAAAACCATTCTTTTACAAAGCATTGCTAACTCAATTGCTCATAATAATCCCGAAGTGACTCTGATCGTTCTTCTGATTGATGAGCGACCAGAAGAAGTCACAGACATGCAAAGGATTGTGAAGGGAGAAGTCATTTCTTCAACTTTTGATGAACCACCAGAACGACACGTTCAAGTGGCGGAGATGGCGATTGAAAAAGCACGACGTTTAGTAGAACACCAACATGACGTTGTGATTCTTTTAGACTCCATTACTCGTTTAGCAAGAGCTTACAATACCATTCAACCTCATTCAGGCAAAATTCTAACGGGTGGTATTGATGCTAATGCCCTACACAAGCCAAAACGCTTTTTTGGTGCAGCGCGTAATATTGAACAGGGTGGATCGTTAACCATCATTGCAACGGCCCTTATTGAAACTGGATCTAGAATGGATGAAGTGATCTTTGAAGAGTTCAAAGGTACAGGCAATATGGAACTTGTTCTAGATAGGCGCCTTGCTGACCGTCGTATTTACCCAGCCATCGATCTGATTAAGAGTGGCACGCGTAAAGAAGAACTTCTCTATCATGCTAATGAACTTGAGAAAGTTTATCTTTTCCGCCAAGCAGTTGCTGATTTATCACCTATCGATGCAATGAATCTTCTTTTAGGTCGTTTAAAAAAGACAAATAGCAACGTCGAATTCCTACTTTCCATGAAAGAGTAAACTTCATGAAGCTTAAGCCTTGTGTCTCTAGGCTTAAGCTTCCTACCTATCAAACAGAAGTGGCCCTCCGCCTATTTCTCTTTTAAAATGCACAAGGTCCTCTTCTAAAGACTCATCAACTACACCAGCAGATAGGAACGTATCTTTTTTGATTCTTGGATGTTGAATTTGATCCTGCTTGGCTTTGGGGAATGGACCGCCCTGCTTGTTGGTCACCAATCACTTTTTTATGGAGTACGAATCCTTCATGCCCCTCAAATCGATAGATTAGAAAATGAAAAAATAGATTATTTTTATTCTATTTATTTCTAGATTAGGTGCTGCTCATGAATCTTCATCTAATGAAGCGTTAGACGTTTCATGGATGATGTGATCTATCGCACGACGATAGGTTATTCTCTCTGCGGATAGAATCCTGTTGCGATCGAATATCTCCCCTCGCTTTAAAAATCGTCAGCTTATGCAATGACGAAAATTTTTTTTTGAAATGCCTGGTTATCACATTTTATGGCGAGGTGCTGAGCAATGGCAAAAAACAATATAAGGAATGTATCAAATAAGTATATTTTTAAGATTCAAGATGGAACACTGGTTTTTATTAAAAAAAAAGAAACATTAAAGGTTATTAAAAATAATTTAGATCTTTTCCAAATTTTTCTAAAAACATCGCATTCAGCACATGAGCTTTTGGATAGTCTATGCGATATGACGGAACAAATATTTCCGAAAACAAAAAGTGATAGAATGCTTTAAAGAACCCTGAAATAAAGCCAGTTTCTTTCTAAGTTGCTAGCAAAAGCAAGTCTATTTTGTTAGTAAAACTATAGTGAACCTGTTAATCCTTAAGGGCATACAAACAAGATCTGACAAGCATTTCAAGTCTACTGACACTATTCAGGGATCCTTCCTGTGCTCCCTTCAATTTCTTTTTGCTTGAAAACTTTAAGTTGATAATCGAGAATAAGGCTTTTAAAACTAAATTGATTTACTATGCGTCGGATTTTTCTTTACGGAATTCTTTTAGGGCTTATTGGCTCAGCTATTTATTGGATTAATGAAAATGATGCCCTACTTCCCTTAAAGCATTATGTAGAAAATCAAGATGTTCTCACACTAGAGGCACGCTTCAGTCCTGAATTGATTATGGAAAATAATCGAAAGGAACTGCTTAACAACCATCAGAAGTCTTATCAAGATCCTCAGTTAAAATATTACCCCCACCTCCTTATGGAGGTTAAGTATGTGGATAATAAAAGACCAAGGGAAGCGGTCATCCTATGGAGTCAGACTGATGGAGAAATGGTCATCAACACAGAAACATGGGATACAACCCATGGCTTTGAAGATGCCATTAATGCCAATGCTTCGCCAGGAGATTTTAAAGTCTTAAACTTACTGGCCGAAAAAGGAGTTTTATCACGTGACAAGATTCAAAAAGAGCTGAATCTCGATGAAGATGCTCTTAACGGCCTGTTAGATAGCGTCATGCAAAAGCATTTAGTCGTGATCAAAGGAAATGATGTGCAATTGCATATGGAAAACCCCAAGTTTCTTGTTACCCCACAGACTAAAATGACCCAGTGGTTAGTGACAAAACCCTTTGCTCAAGGAAAAAAAGTTCCTCCTCTTTATAGTAAAGCAAAAATTGAAAAAATCGCTAAGGCTGCATTTGGTAACAGTTTTTCTATTAAAACTACAAAGGAAGTCTTTCTTCCCGTTTATAGTATATCGGTTTTAAATGGAGACGGTTCTATTCTAATTAGCGATTGGAATGCCATTAACGGCTTCAGAATCCAGCCTAGTTATAAAGTAAGATCTAGCTAAATTATTCATTTTTTATTTCTTTATTAAAACTTATTCATTTTGAGTTAAACTATCTGGCAACTTTTAGCCATTTTACACTCAAAAGGAATAAATGAATGCCATAGGAAGCCAACTACTTGTCCCCTATCTTAGTGATGGCATTGCTGGGATTGAAGGTTATATCTCAGGACAAGCTCAAAATTTCTATTTTGAAACAGAATTGATTCATCGCCTCCACAAAGATATTTCCAAATCAAAGCCCATTCTCAAAAGTTTAGCAAATAAAAAAATAATTAACATAAGTCATTATTGCTCAAACATTTATACTTTAATTTACTCAATGATCGAAGAGCAGTTCGAACTGTTAGCAAGGCATCAAATCAATCCCCAGGACTTACTTGTAAAATGGCACCACTTAAAAATCGAACTTAGCTACTACCGTACTAAATGCACAAAAGATAGTCAGTTTATCAAAAATTTAGAGTCTTTTTTACAAGAATTGATAAAAACCCAGATTAGCGTAGGAATTGAGACAGCGGCATTTCATTCTTCGATTAATGAATTTATAAAACTGGCTTCCTTTATCCATATTGGAGATGTTACTCTTAGCTACTTTTTTTCATCTGACAAAAAGAACTATCACACAGCTCGCCTTCCAGCAGGAGCCCTCTTTAATGCTTTAAAACGCAACGCTTACCTTCTAAAAAAACAATTCTCATGGATCGAGCCTCATCTTAAAAAGTTATTTGAAGAAATCGATGAATGGTCACCACCAGAGCATCCAACATACGAAAAATTTAAGCGCCTTCTTCTTAGCTTCAGAACTTATCTTAAGGCTGTTAGAAAGTTAATTCCTCACCTAGACTATTTTATCCATTGCCTAGCTGAAAACCGTAAAATTTCCTTACCAGAATTGCAACAGTGGCAAGAGAAAGTTAAAAATTTAGGTTCTGAATGGATTAAAATAGAGCTCAGAGAGATTCCCGGGTATGACCAAAAGATCATGAAAAAATTGAAACGCTTATATCAACATTATGATTTCATGGTGAATATAGGAGATTTTTTTTTCAATGATCTATTAGCGCGATCATCTCAAATTCTAATTTCAACAGGTCACCTACAAAAAGCTTTAAATTCTTTATCTCCGAAAGAACGAAACTCATATTTAGATCAGTTCTTTCCCATCTTCATCGAGACACAAGTTGCAACCCCAGCTAGAAAGAAAAAACATAAGAAAACAAGCAGTCCTAAAAAGCAAAACAAAGCCACAGAGCAACTCCAAAAAGCTAAAAAGATAAAGACCTCCAATATAGAAGAGCCCAAGACTGCAACTGCACCCAGCAAACCTACACCTAATCCTTTAAAAATCAATTCATTAAAAAATTTAAGCTGGAAAATCTATCATTATGCAAATTTTTGTAGAGGTGAGTATGAAAGCTTTTTATTACAAGCAGCCTGGCATCTAGAGAAAGTCAGCACGATTCAAGATATCTTCTTGTCATCAAAAGGTAATCTCATCAACTTATTTACAGCTTTTTCTTTCCATCTTTCTCATACACTCGAACAACTTTTGATTTACCGGACTATCCAAAATGGCACAGATTATAAAAAAATCCATAACTTAAAACTGCTTCAAATGCTAAGCTCTCTTCCAAATTTACCCATTATTGAGCAATTTTATTTAGCTACTTACTGGTCTCGCTACCCATTTGAAGAGCTTGAGGGATGGAAGCAAGCCACACATTTTTATAAAAGACCTCTTCCTTACGCTTTAAAAACAATCGCTGATTTAACACAAGGCTCTCATTTTTATGCTAAAGAGGCCTTTGTCTCCTACTTCGAAACCACCTGTAAAGAACTAGAAGAAGCCATTGTATTGATTCTGCCTTTGCCTTCTCAGCTATCTCGGATCCCTCCTTCACTTACTTCCACTGTTTGTGTAGAACCCTTTTCTTTTGTCAGTGATTACGATCTTAGCAGCGTGATTACAAAACTTAAGGAAGTTACTCAATGCGTGTACGATCAAAGCTTTTTCAAAGTTAAAGAAAGCTTATTACACACTCAAATGTTAGCCAATTCATTAACAGCTATCGACCAATCACAAAGTATCCCAGAATTTACATTTTGGACTTCCCGTATTCTCTTTTTAATCCAGCAATCATTAGAGGCCTTGATGCATAGCATGGAGATCATTGCCCTCGGAGAAAAAACAACAGTCCATGATGTAAACCTTTTAGCAAAGATGCTTGAATACGACTTAAAGAGCTTAGGTGATAAGCTAAAAAATGCGAGCAAAAAACTAAAATACCCATTCGCCACACGCTCCGAGGGCCTTTGTTCTTTTCTCATTGACCAAATGACTTCATTAACTATTCATCCCGATATGGAACAACATTTTGAATACACCTCTTCTTATGTTCCCGATTGGCATCTGCCCTTGAAGGACGTTACAAGAGAGTCGATCGCCAATCACATCAAAGACCTGCTCATCGATTGGCAAGAAAGCATGTTACATCTTATCACCTTTTTTAAATCATAAGGATTTTTTCATGACACCTATCACTCATCCCGTTAACGTTGTCAATATGGGCCTTAAACCAATTCTAACGTTCATTAAAGTGCTCGGTGCGAGGCAACAATTGAGCTCAGAAAAAATTGCTCAATTAATGCTTCGGTTTCAACAGGAATTTACTGACTCATGTAAAAGCCTTCAATCACTGGCACGTAAGGGGATCATAAGATACAGCCATTACCAAACATCCGTCTACACACTTTTTTTTGCTATCGTAGAAGAACGCCTACAACTTTTAAAATGCCAACGAACAGCCTCAGATCCAATCTATGAAAAATGGCACGCTTTCAAAATGGCATTTGCAAAAGATAGGCAAACAGAACTTTTTATGAATAAAGAACTTGTCCATCAATTAGACACTCTTTTAAACGAGGTCAGCGAGCTTCTTGAACAAACGAACATTTCTTCCAGCGAATTTAATTCATCAATCCAAGCTTTCTTACGCATTGTCTCTTATCAGCATGTTGGAGATGTAGCTATTGCTTGCTTTTTCGAAAAAAAAGATCTAGTTCAACAAGCGAATTTTAGCTCGCCTCTTCCTGCAGGGGCTCTTTACCAGGATATCCATCAGAAAATTAAATACTTAAAGCAGGAATTTGAATGGATTAATTCTTTCTTTGCAACCACAATCAAAGAAGCTCTAAATGCTATCCCACATCATCCTGATGGAAAGATAATGGCTAACATTACTATGCAAGCAAGCCTTTATTGGCAAACCCGCACGATCCTTATTCAAAAGCTTTCTATTTTATCGATTTCTTTAAAATCGAATACGCCTATCGATTCTTCCCAAATTAAAAATTTGATCGCAGATATCCAAAAAGGAGGAGACTATTGGCAAAGAATTCTTGAGCCAAAACCTATAGCACTTCATTTTTATCGCCTTTATACCTCTTTAAAAAACGTTACAGATTTCTTTATCGAAGAACCTCTCTTAAAGCTATCTCACCTCTTACTTTCATTTTCAAAATTACAAGAGACCCTACAATCATTTTCTCAAGAGAAAAGACAATCCTACCTAGCGGAAGAATTTCCTATCTACCCAAAGCTATCTTCATCCCGGCTTTCGGCAGAACAACTGGGCTATGAAGTCCCGAGACAACTATCACAAAAAAGGCATGTGCAAAGAAAAAAGAAGGTAAAAAAAGCGCAGCCCTCTAGGCAAGGCCGCCAAGTTTCAATACTTAAAACTGAAACAGAAGAAGGGCAGCCTCTTGCCGAGCAACCCTCTCTACCTTTAAAAAAGAAAGTAGATATTCTCAGTCACATCAGTGATCAGCTGTCAGCCTTTGCTTCAACACAAGGTGACCCAGCAACTCTATTTCAAGCTGCATGGCATTTAAATAAAGTAGCTATCATAAAAAAAATACTTCAAAAACCTCTGAGAGAACAAGACCAATTAAACCTATTGACAGCATTGTCCTTCCACATTGCTCACACATTAGAACAACTGATCAATCATCAATTGACGTTAAACGGCCAAAGCAAGGAAAGAAAAGTTCACAATTTAAATATTCTCTACCGCCTAACTCAATTACCGAATCCAAGGCTGATAAACAAATTTTACCTAGCTACCTATTGGGCCAGATATCCCTTTTCCGAAATAGAGCAGTGGAAGCAATTTACCTCTTTTCATCGTCAAGAGATTCCTTCCTTACTGCAAGATATTGCTTCAATGGCTTCAGAAGAAAGAAAAATGTCTCCTCAGGAGTTTTCCGCTTATTGCAGAACCATCATTAAAGAATTCGAAGAGACTCTTTATCCCCTTCTTCCCTTTAAAGAGCAGACGGAGGTTGAACAAAATCATATAGAAAAATCTGTACCAGACATTATCGACACATCCATAGACTTTCAAACTATCATTGAACTACTCACTCAATTAACCAAATCGAAGATAGGGAAAGACAAAGCAAATCTTAAAATTAGAGAAAGCTTATCAAGTACAGCCATGTTACAAAGCAGCTGGCTACAAATACAAAAAACTGACCAATTGGATGAATTTTCTTTTTGGTCAACGCGGATTTTATTCCTTTTGCAAGAATCAGCGGATCATCTCCTACATGCATTAGAAATAAAGTGTGGAAAGTCGATGACAACGCAACACAATATAAAAGAGCTAGCTAAAAAACTTGAATTAAACCTCAATCCCTTTGGAAAGCAGATGTTGTCACTTAGCAAAAAGTTAAAATACCCTTTTGCAACTGCAAGCAAAGGTCTTGCATGCAAGCTAATCGACACTGTCACTCAATATCAACTACAAAGCATCTCTTTAGGGCAACAGACTTCCGATCGATCACCTACTAGCAAGGATCTCTCAGAGGAACTGTTTGCTACCAAGCTAGCCACCCTTTCACAGGAATGGCACAGGCAAATGATTATCATCTTAAACCATTTTAATAAAGAGACTTAGCGATCTAATCCGATCACAGGAATTAAGCAATATCGCCATCACTAATTTGATTGGATTTAGAATAGGATTTCTAAAAAGAAGCAAAAAGTCGTATCAAGAATGGATACGACTGATTTTTAAGTGCGAAGACCTAATTTCTGAGCAATCGCGTGTGTGAGTTCTTTCAAACCTTGACCCGCCAGTGCAGAGATTTCAAAGATGCTTGCTTTTAGATCTGGGAAAGCCTCATAAAAAGCAGTTGCATTTTCAACGCTCTCTTCTTGATCAATTTTATTTAAGAGAATAAGACTCGGTCTTTCTAACAACTCAGGATTAAAAGCCCCTAGCTCATTCCTTAAGACTCGATAATCTTCCAAAGGATGACGGCCATCAATACCTGAAGAGTCTAATACAAAAAGCAAGAGCTTCGTGCGCTCGATATGGCGCAAAAACTCAAAACCTAGTCCTCGGTTGCGATGGGCTCCTTCGATAATACCAGGAATATCCGCTATATAGATACGGCTACGATCTTCAAGCTGGAAAAAGCCAAGATTAGGCTGCAGTGTTGTAAAAGGATAAGCCGCAATTTTAACTTGGATATGGGCTAGGGTCGATATCAGGGTGGACTTACCGGCATTGGGAAAACCTACTAAGCCCACATCCGCGATCAGTTTTAATTCTAGCTCAACTTCAGTGCTCTCACCCGGCGTACCTGGCGTGCATATATTAGGCGTTCGATTAGTCGGAGATTTAAAGCTATCGTTTCCTCGCCCCCCTCGCCCACCTTTACAAATGATGAGCTCATCGCCATCTTGGGTAAAGTCGTGGATGATGGCGCCTGTTTTGACATTTTTTACCAACGTCCCACAAGGAATTTTAATAATTAAATCCCGTCCTGCTCTACCCTGTTGACAGTTCGCACCGCCCGATCGCCCGTTTTCTGCTTTTAGAATGCGATGATTACGATACGCATCCAAAGAAAATACCTGGACATCCGAACGCAGAATGATGGAACCACCTCGGCCACCGTTGCCTCCACAAGGACCTCCCTTGGGGATGTATTTTTCACGGCGCCAGGCAACAACACCATTGCCACCTTTACCGGCGATAAGCTGTACTTTAACTCGATCTACAAACATGGATATTAAAGATGGCGCTCTAATGACGAGCGCTTAAAAAATTATAAGAAGCAGCAAGAATTACTGGCTGCTTTCAACTGAAACATAGGTCTTGTCAGTTTTGCGAAAAGAAACAACACCGTCAATCAATGCAAAAAGTGTATCATCTGATCCTCTGCCAACATTCTTTGCTGGATGCCATTTTGTACCTCTCTGACGTACTAAAATGCTTCCGGCTGTTACTGATTCTCCAGCACCAACTTTAATGCCTAAGCGCTTAGAATGAGAATCGCGACCGTTACGGGTTGATCCCTGTCCCTTCTTATGTGCCATTGTTTCTCCTTATGGGCTATTGCTTGCCGATGCCAACAATTTTAACACGGCTGTAATGCTGTCTATGCCCAAATTTACGTACTTGGTTATGACTTGGTTTATACTTAATAGAAGTGACTTTTGGTCCGGAAACTTCACCAAGTATTTCCGCTTTTACGAAATAATTAGCGACAGCTGGAGATCCTACTTGAAATTCTTGACCTGAGCCAACGAAAAGAACTTGGTCGAATTGTACTTCGGAGCCGACATCAGCTTTCAGCAATTCTACACTAATAATGTCGCCTTCTTTAACTCTATACTGCTTTCCACCAGTCTTGATGATAGCATACGTATTTTCACCAGATTTGGCGTGCATGCGTCCCCCTTGAGAGTAATATTCTTAAAGATTTTAATCTGTAGAACTAGTATAGCGCCGAGATTAATTGAAATCAATTACAAAATAAAACTTTCCCTTTCCATAACATCTTTTTGCCCGGTAATGTGAAAAAAGGTATTTTTTAGATTTCAAAACAATGAACGAGATCACATGCGCATTGCCTATTTACAGGTCCCTTTAAGCTTACCTGAACTTAATCAATTGATCAAAGAATTCCCTCAATTTATTTTCCTTTCTTTCCCAAAACAAAGCTCGCCTATTAGCAAAGGACACTGGAGGAAAGTCGAAATCCTTTTTGGGCGCCGCCTCCCCTGTGAAGACCTTCAGCTAGCCGAACAATTGAAGTGGGTTCATTGTCCCACTTTTGAAGTTAACACACTCTGCCTCAAAGATATTGAACAACGGGGAAACATCCTTGTTACCAATACAATCGAAAATAATTCCTTCCAGATTGCAGAATACGTGCTTGCTGCGGTATTAGCCTTTGCTAAAAACTTATTTCCCTTAAAGGAGGTTAATCGCTATCCCCATCTCGTTTGGGACAGCAAATGGCGTAATAAAATGTGGACTTTACAAGATAAAATTTTTCTTCAAATTGGAATGGAGCCCGCCTCGATTGAAATTACCCGTCGGATGAAAGAAACCGGCATGCGCATTTGGGGCATGAACGAAGAGGGCACATTTTTCCCCCATTGCCATCGAACCTTATCTTTTTCAGACCTTAAGGAAGTGTTACCCCTCGCGGATGTGGTTAGCGTTTTCTTTCCACCTACGAAAAAATATGAACGATGGCTGGGCCATGAAGAATTGAATATGATGAAAGAGGATTCTATCTTAACATTGCTTGGTTCCGCCAAGCTTATTGACGCCACGGCCCTAATAGCTTTATCAGCGATGAGAAAATGGCGAGGAATCCTCCTTGATGCAGACTATCAGTTTCCTTTATCAACGACTTCTCCTTTATGGCACATCCCCAATCTAATTATTACTCCTGAAGTAGCACCACGACCTAAGAAAAGCAATCAAGAAGCCTTCAAAATTTTTCGCTATAATCTAAGACAATATTTGAGAGGCCATTTTTCAGAGATGAAAAATCTTGTCGATCCTTCAATCCTTTATGGCCTTCACGAAGAGCCAGCAGGGGATTGATTAGGAGGAGGAGAAGGGTTTGCTGGGGGCTGATTAGGAGCAAGGATATTGGAGCCTAAAGGTGGTAAGACGACTTCCCTACCTTTAATGTCCCCTATGTAGCCCTTTAGGGTCGCTTCTCTCATTGCACCATTCAAATGCAACTCTCGAAACAAGTTTATCCTATCCTGATCTCCAAGAGCGCCTCTATCTCCGAATTGAATAGCTGCTTTTATGTCCTTTTCTCGACTTTCTAAAATGGCATCCATTCTCGTTAATCCGTAAGTTTTCCCCTCTTTGATCTCTTCCTTTACTGTTTTTTCACCGGGAACAGCATTATGTTGAATGCTTTTCAATAGCTTGGCAAAGGCCTTTTTTGTCTCCTTTGGGACATGTTCCTTCCGAGCTTTTTTAATACCAATCCCCCCCTTTACAAAGCGAGTCTTGATAAAGTGACCGGCATGAGCCACATACTCGGATAAATTATCAAAGTTGCGAAAACTTTTTGTCCAGAAAGGAGGACAACCTCTTTCTTCCATTTTTAAATATAAGGTGCCGTCAGGCTGACTAGCAAAAAGGAGGGTTCTGTGACCGGCGGGAAGCCCATCTCTTAAATCTATCCCCTTCTGTACTTTCCCCTTTAATAGGTTTTCTTTCATATGCGTTGAAATGCGTGGATAAACCGCTTTTCCTCCTGCTTGTTCGATGAAAGCGGCAACCGCTCCCTTGGGATCTGCTAGACGCATCGCCCCTGAAGTATAAAGTTCGTCTGTAACGGCTGTTTTTGCGGTGAGCAACCACATCAGATTTTTCACAGC
This sequence comes from Parachlamydiaceae bacterium HS-T3, assembly GCA_000829755.1. GTDB lineage: Bacteria > Chlamydiota > Chlamydiia > Chlamydiales > Parachlamydiaceae > HS-T3. The sequence continues at coordinate 63,553 of BBPT01000001.1, read as the reverse complement.
CTGATGCCTGCTTTCCGATGGCATTGTCGCAACAAAAGCTTTAACCTGATCAGGATTTTTTTCCATTAGTTGCAGTTCTAAGATTTCTCCCTCTCGAATATTTTGATGCATTTGATCAGTAGTAACACCTGGGCAATAATCTTTACAGAAGCTGTTTAACCGCTCCTTGACAACGGGGTTATCTAGCATCGAGGGGGTTTTTACGGATTCTTGGACGACTTGATTGTTTAACAGGCGGGGGGAGGAAATATTACTGCTCATAATAAAACCTATATTTATAATTTTATTATAAAGCAGTAACGTTTAATTTAAAAACTAATTATTAATGAAATTAAATAAATTAATTTAATTTAATTATGCATTATATGAGGATGAACTAACTTTGCCTCCCGTTCCTGTCCAATTAGTATGGAAAAATTCACCCCGTGGCCGATCAATTCGCTCGTAAGTGTGAGCTCCGAAATAATCCCTTTGGGCTTGGATGAGATTCGCAGGGAGGCTAGCCGTACGGTACCCATCAAAGAAGGCTAAGGCGGTACTGAAGCAAGGTGTAGGCACTCCGAGTTCGATAGCCCTAGCGAGGGCAAACCGCCACCCTTTTAAAGAGCGAGTGATTTCTCCTTTAAAAAAGGGATCCAACAAAAGATTTTTTAAAGAAGGCTGTTGATCATAGGCTTCTTTGATTTTGCCCAAAAACTTACTTCGAATAATGCATCCCCCTCTCCACATAAGCGCAATGCCACCAAAATTTAAGCTCCACTTATAACGTTCAGCAGCTTCTCTAAATAACATAAATCCCTGAGTGTAACTAATGATCTTGGACGCATAAAGAGCGTGCTTAACAGCATCAATAAATTCTTGCTTGTTCCCTTGGTAGGTTTCTTGCTTAAAATCAAACGTACGGCTAGCCTCTACCCTTTCCTCTTTTAAAGAAGATAGGAAGCGAGCATAAACAGCTTCGCTAATCAAAGTAAGAGGGATGCCTAGCTCAAGGGAATTGATCACTGTCCATTTACCTGTCCCCTTTTGTCCAGCTACGTCTAAAATTTTATCCAGCAAAAGCGTTTTATCTTCGTCTTTTGTCGCTAAGATATGACTTGTGATTTCAATTAAATAGCTATCAAGCTCACCTTGGTTCCATTCTTTAAAGATGGCATGAAGTTCATCAGATGAAAGGCCTAAAGCGGTCTTAAGCAAATAGTACGCCTCAGCAATCAATTGCATATCGCCATATTCAATGCCATTATGAACCATTTTGACAAAATGGCCAGCCCCCTCATCACCAACCCAGTCACAGCATGGCTCGCCGTCTACTTTTGCAGCGATACTCTGAAAGATATCCTTAATGTAAGGCCAAGCAGCCGCATTGCCTCCCGGCATAATCGACGGTCCATGACGGGCTCCCTCTTCTCCACCTGAAATTCCAGAACCTACAAAAAGAATGCCTTTTTTTTCTAAGTCTCTGACTCTGCGATTCGTATCTTCAAAAAGGCTATTCCCACCATCAATGATGATGTCTCCCTGCTCTAAAAAAGGAAGTAAGTGCTCAATAAACTCATCTACAGGACTTCCTGCCTTCACCATCAAAATAACCCGTCTCGGCCGTTTAAGATCTTTGACAAACTCTTCTATTGAATGAGCTCCTATCATTTGAGAGCCCTTAGCTGGGCCATCCAAAAATTCATCGACTTTGGATGTTGTACGATTGTAGACGGCGACTTTAAACCCTTTATCATTCATGTTTAGGGCTAAATTTTGCCCCATCACAGCTAAACCTATTAAACCAATATCAGCCGACATTTTTCACTCCTAAGCCTTAAAAAATTGCTATCATAATTTATCATTCGAATATCCCTTAGCATAGGCAAAATAAGTTTGCAAAGCTATAGAAACCTAATGCTAAGTAGAACTATCTACAAAGGCTTTAACGATCGCCTGTTTTAGCTCATGCACAAAAGCGCTAGAGGATAGCTGCGTAAAGGAGAGCAAAGGGAAGCTATGAGCCATCAAATCTTGGGCATAAAGTTCATGGTTTTTGACATACCTTTGAAGAAAATTGGCTTCCGGCAGCTTAAGACAAATACTTCCCTGATGAAGAAGGCCTCTGCTCGTTTTACGCTGAGCCCCTCCTGCGACTTTTTTGCCATTCACCACAAGATCATAAATCGTAGAACGCGTCATACAAAAATTTGGCCGGCACTCTCCTTGAGCCTGAAAGAAGCTAAAGGATAGGGAAGGATGACAATTTTGCAGCGCCTTTAAAAGACAAGTGTTCACAAATGAATAATTTTCAATGGTATTCATTGAATATCTTGGGTGATCGGCAGGAATCAAGATCGAAAAAGCTAAGTCATAGTCATGAAAGATGATTCCACCACCTGTAGGCCTACGAGCGAGCAAAAGCCCTTCTTGGCCTTCTAGAAAATAATCCCAAGGCTTTAAAAAATAGCCATATGTCACAGAGCCAGGATACCAGCGATAAAACCGAATACTAGGGGTTTCTGAAGGTAAAATTGTTTGCAATCTTTCCTCATCACTTTTCATATTCTCGATAGGGTGGCAAGGGGGAGTTTCAATAAGATGCCAACAGCTCATAAGTTTTTTATTTTGGAAATGACATATTGGCTAAACTCAAGATGAACAGTAGCAGGGCACGCCTTTAGCTTAAAAGAATAATCAAGAAAGCCTTTTTGGGTACTAGTGAATGATAAGGGATTTTTCTTGTTCCAAAAAACCTCGCCTTCGATTTTTCCAGAAATCACCGTCTTGACAGAATAGGAGTTAGGGAGATCCCTGATCTCTAAACCAAGTTTTGTGCGCTGTAAGTCCCCATGAACGCTAACCCGCACGCCATCTTGCGTTATTTCTTGAACATGGTAGTCCAGCAAAAGATCTACTTCGCCTAGCTTCCTCACAAGTTGATAATGCGCCCCTTCTTGTAAAGTTTGCCCTACCAAGAGGAAAATTTCACGGATACTATCTCCCAGGATAGCATTGAAGTAATCGGATGAAAAAAATTGATAGTTTCCGAAAATTTTTTTTTGCTCCGACTCAAGCTGTAAACCATCTTGAGTCAAAATAAAATTGAGTGGATAAAAATATAAAGATTTTACTTCCGCTTGCTCAAGAAAAGGTAATTGCTCAGAAACTTTTTGCCCATTGACAAATTGATGAAAATTAACAGCTTTTAAAATGACAGAAATGTGAAAGGGATATTTTGCAGATTTCTCACTAGCTTCATCTTCCCGAATTTTTAAGTCAAAAAGAGTCTCTTGATGACAGTGAAATGTCGTTAAATGTCCATTAACTCCGACATCTTTATTTAAGATAACAGAAGAATAAACCTCTGCTTTTTCTCCGGGTAGAAAACGCAAGGTTTCAGCACTTGCTGCCTCTAATGGAAAAAATAAACATAACCCAAGACTAACGTAAAAGGATAGGATGAAGGCTGTCATTTAACCGATCTCCAAAAACATACCCCAGCTTTTTTAATTCATGTCCTTGAGGGTCCTCATCTACACGAAAATACTGGCTTCTTTGCTTTGTATAACCTATCAGAAAAAATATTTGATTTCTTCTAGAATAAAGTTTTTGGAAATCGATCAAGTATTCAGGAGACACATAAACTCCATTTCCGGGTGTTGAAGGAAACGGATCCCCATTGGCAAAATCAGGCACTACACCTTCACCACTCACACAAATAATGAGCACAGCAAGCAGATCTTGAATAGCAGATAGCTTCTGGACACTCTCCTTCTTATAAAGAGAAGGATAGTCACTAGGATCTTTAGAGGTTTCAAGAGAAGGCAAAAGCTGATCAAAAGCTAAGCGTATGGGTTTTTCGGAAGATAATTGAAATACTAGCTCTGCTAATCCGTAATTAGTCACAACCTTTTTGATTTTTGCATTCATGCGCCACAGATCTCGTCCCTTGCTAAAATAATCTTTTTGACTATAAGAAATTTTATTCTTTGGAAGGATTTCTAAAGAAACATCCTGTATTCCTTCTTGAAGGGAAGCAAGAAGCTGCGTAGAAAGAAGCCCTTCCAACTCAATGGCTTTATTTTTACGGTAAAAATCACGCTGTAAGTATTCTAAAGAAAATTTCATGAGGCTTTTTAAGAATTATGACGATAAGAATGACAAACTTTGGGAAAAAAATCTACTAAAAAAAAGCTTAGTGGTTTACGATTTTAGATTCTATGGATGATTTAATTAAAAAAGCTTCAAAAATCGAAGAGAAGCTAGGTTATACTTTTAAAGACAAAAACCTCTTGTCTCTAGCTTTTATTCACCGCTCGTACATCAATGAAAATAAGCACGTTACCCAACACAATGAACGTCTAGAGTTTTTGGGTGACTCGGTATTGGGACTCATCATCGCCGACTACCTTTATTGCCAACTCCCAACGACATCAGAGGGGGATCTTTCTTACCTACGCTCGCGACTTGTAGAAGCTGCATCGTGTGTTTTGTACGTAACAAAATTAAATGTTGATGGCTTTTTGCTTTTAGGTAAGGGTGAGCGCATGAACGATGGACGAGGCAGAGAATCGATTCTAGCAGATCTTTTTGAGGCCATCATTGGAGCTATCTACTTGGATGGAGGGCTAGATGCTGCTCGCCATTTCATTTTTAATAATTTTTCTTCGGAAATTGACTCCATTCTTAAAACCCCCTTAAGAAACTGGAAAGCCATCTTACAAGATTACTGTCAAAAAAAATATCAACAACCACCCGAATATACAATCATTAATGAAACGGGCCCTGACCACAGTAAACTCTTTCTTGTCGCTGTTGCAATCAATCAGGAAACTCTCGGGCAAGGAGAGGGATCATCAAAAAAAGAAGCTCAGCAAGCAGCAGCGCAGGATGCTTTAAATAAACTTAACTACCCTAACCTTTCCATATAACTTCCATGTCTACGAAGATCAAAAATGTTTGGTACTGCCAGGAGTGCGGCCATAAACAAATGAAATGGTGCGGTCAATGCCCTGCATGTGGCAAGTGGAATAGCTTACAAGAAGAAGTCGAACTGGCCACAAAACCACGTTTTGAGGCAACAAAAGCGACTCTTGTCAATCGTCCTATGAGGATTACGGAAGTATCTTTAGAACAAAGACCTAGGTACCATACTTCCATTCAAGAATTTGATCGCCTTGTTGGTGGAGGGATTGTTCCAGGCTCCCTTACTCTTGTGGGAGGAGATCCGGGGATAGGAAAATCGACATTAATGATGCAACTAGCCTCATCTTTTGCCGCCAACTCCCATACTGTTCTTTATATTTCTGGTGAAGAATCCATTGAACAAACAACTTTAAGAGCTTTACGATTAGGCATCAATGAAGATAATCTTTTTATTTTAAGCGAGACAAACTTTTCTCTCATAAAAGCCCAAATTGATGCCATTAAACCAACGGTCCTTATCGTCGACTCCATTCAAATTATTTATAAAAGTGAAATAACCTCCGCTCCAGGCTCAGTCTCCCAAGTAAGGGAAGTCACAACTGAATTTATGCATCTTGCTAAAGGCAATAATATCGCCACTTTTTTGATTGGCCATGTCACTAAATCAGGAGAAATAGCTGGCCCAAAAGTCTTAGAACACTTAGTGGATACGGTTTTATATTTTGAAGGAGATAAGCAGCATTGTTACCGTTTGATACGTGTCGTGAAAAATCGTTTCGGTGCTACCGATGAGATCGCTGTCTTTCAGATGCAAGGGACAGGACTTAAGGAAGTAAATAACCCTTCTGAGATTTTCCTTGAAGAAAGAAAAAAAGGTATCATCGGATCAGTCATTATTCCCACTTTAGAGGGCTCAAGACCTATTCTTATCGAAGTTCAAGCCTTAGTAACTGAAACAGTCTTTCCTTCCCCTTCGCGACGAGCAACGGGACTTGATCAAAATCGCATGGCCCTTCTCCTTGCCGTATTAGAGAAGCGATTGGGCTACCCACTATACAAATCCGATATCTTTGTCTCAATAGCTGGCGGGTTAAAAATATTAGAACCTGCTATCGATTTAGGCGTGCTTATTGCTACGGCTTCTTCACTACGCAATCGCGCGATTGATGCCGAAACCGTGGTTGTCGGAGAAGTTGGCTTAGGAGGAGAAATACGTAGCGTCCCCCGTATTGAAAGCCGCATTAAAGAAGCCATCCATATGGGGTTTCAGCGCTGCATAATCCCTAAAAGAAATTTAAAAGGGGTCAGCGTGGATTTAAAAAGTAAAATAGCATTAAAAGGGGTAGACATGGTAGAAGAAGCCGTTGAGGCTTTAATTTTTTAGAAGGTTTAATGGAACTGATTGTCGGAGCTAGAAAATCCCCTCTTTCTCAAAAGCAACTCGAGGAAATTTTTAAGGAAATTTCCTTCTATCACCCTGATATCCGCTTTACCCCCCTACTAATGGAAACAATGGGGGATAAAGATCTTCGCACCTCTTTGCGAAGCCTTGATAAAACCGATTTTTTTACCCGTGAGATTGATCAACTCCTCTTGGAGGGGAAATGCCGTATAGCCATCCATTCTGCCAAAGATTTACCCGATCCATTACCTAAGGAATTAACGATCGCGGCGATAACAAAAGGGATTGATCCTTCTGATGCTCTTGTCTTAAGAGAGGGACAAACATTCGAACAACTCCCACCCTACGCAAAAATAGCCACATCCTCGCAAAGAAGAGAAGAAGCCATCAGGAAATTGAGATCTGACCTCTGTTACATGGATATACGAGGCACGATTGAAATGAGATTACAAGCGCTTGATGCAGGCACCGTCGATGGTGTTGTCATTGCAGAGGCTGCACTTATACGGTTAAATCTCACCCATCGCAATCGCCTTAAGTTAGATATTGAAACGGCTCCTCTGCAAGGGAGGCTTGCCGTTGTAGCAAGAAAAAATGACGTCTTGATGCAAAGGCTCTTTTCCTGCATTGATGATCGCAAGCAAATTCGTAGCCTTTATCTTGGATTAGAACTGCCTTTTTCTGCCTTTGAAGATCGTAGCCTGATTCATCGCCCCATTCTCGCTGTTCAACCGAGAAGACTCGACGAAGCTGACGTTTTTGAAGCTTTCCAACAATTACCTCTTTATACCCACCTTATTTTCACCAGCAAGCCTGCAGTGAGATTATTTTTCCAAGCATTACCCTATTTTCAAATTCCTCTGCTTTTTTTGCATCAAAAGCATTTTATAGCTGTAGGTAAAGCAACCCAAAGAGCCATCGAAGAGCATGGCATTAAAGTAGCGATGACTGCCCAAGAAGAACAGGCAGAAGGTGTCCTAGAGATATTAAAAGACCTTTCACCCTCATCCTCCTATCTTTTCTGGCCACATTCTAGCTTAGCCCGTCCACTCATTGCTGATTATTTCACTCAAAAAGGCTATCGTTTTAAGGAATGTTCACTTTATGACACTAAGCCACTTGAAAAATTTGAATTGCCTTCATTAAGCAGTTTTGATGAAATTATTTTTACCAGCCCTTCGACTGTGAAGGCATTTTTTCATTTGTACCCTAACTTTAGCGAAAATAAAAAATTGACAACGATCGGACCTATTACAGAATCTTGTCTTGCTCAATACACCAATGATCGGCAACAATAAAAGTGTTATTAAAGGAGATACTATGCCAGCGCCAAAGTTTGAACTTCCAAAACTACCCTATGATTTTGCAGCACTCGAACCTGTGATCAGTGCAGAAATTATGGAACTACATTATGATAAGCACCATCGTGCTTATGTCACTAACTTAAATAAAGCTTTAGAACTCTATGCAGAAGCGGAGCAAAAAGGTGACTTAGAAGGTATGGCTGCACAGCTACAAGCTATCCGTTTTAACGGTGGCGGTAATATTAACCATACCATTTTCTGGCACAATTTAGCACCTGCAAGCCAAGGAGGAGGACAGCCACCAGAAGGCGCTCTTGCAGAAGCGATCAAAGAAGATTTTGGCTCTTTGGAAAAACTTATTGAATTAATGAGTGCAAAAGCGACTGCCTTGCAAGGCTCTGGTTGGGCATGGTTAGGACTCAATAAATCCAATCATTTAGAAGTGGCTACATGTGATAACCAGGATTCTCTCCTAGCAACAAAAGGGCTGATTCCATTGCTTGGTATTGACGTCTGGGAACATGCTTACTATCTTCAGTACAAAAACGTTCGTCCTGATTATGTAAAGGCCATATGGAAGATCATTAACTGGAAAGATGTCTCCGAAAGATATGCGAAAGCAAAAAAATAATGAACTGGGCGCCTAGCTCTAAAGCTAGGCGTCTTTCACTCTTTCCATTTCTGAAAAGCAGATCTTTGACTTAAAGTGCGTCATTGCTAATCAGTTTCTCTAAGCTGACTTCTAAGAAATTTCTAGATGCGTAAATCTGGGATAACTCGACCCATGTCTTTTCATAGGATAAGCGAAGTTGGGAAGATTCATGTTTACCTCGAACTCCCGCAAACCTGGGCAAGTCAACAACAAAAAGATCCCGGCTATAGAGGTTAAATGGATTTAACCTGTCGATTGCCATGCTAGGCCCTTTCCCTTTAGGATAGATACCCCTTAACACTGCTGATAACCTTTTCTGACTCTGAAAACACATCGCATTATACCTTCCATACCCAAACAGAATCCCAAGAAGGCCATCATGATTCTTAAGTACGTCGTTAAAAATATTTTCTTTTGTCGCTAGATGATTTAAAATAGTTAGAGGAGCGGCCGAATCTCCTAATACAGATTTAAAGACATCTAAATTCGTTTCAATGCATTTTAAACATGACTCTTTATTAATGAGCACAATCCAGTAAAAGGAAGGTGCAACAGGGTTCTGAGATAACCGCAAAATAAATTTATCACTAGGAAATAATGAAGCATACTTTTCCCAGGTCCGCCACCCTAAATGAAGTCGGCGCTGCTTCATCGCGTCTTCACTTAAGGTATTTTCTATGCTAAACTGCGTATCAAACCCTCCTGCTGCCATAGGTTTCTCCCCAAATAGGACAAAACCAAAATAGTCATAAGAAACCATATAAGAAAAGAAGCCTTCTAAGATTTCTCTATCTTCTTTGGGAATGGATTGAATGCGTTCTTGCACGCTACCCTCATATCCAAACAATGGCAAAAAGCACCCCAATATATATCCAACAAGTATTTGACTAAGTTGCTTCAGCATTCTTTAATCTTCTCTATCAGCTCCACACCACCAGCATGTCAATCTGACGCCAGAATTCCAATTCCAACAAGTCGTACAGCACCAATCTCCTGGTTTCACCCTTCCTGCTATATGTTGAATTTGTACAAACACACCCTATCCATCAAACTCAATAGCGGGCACAGGAACGAGCTCATCATTAATTGGAACAATGATCCCATTGGAGCCTATTTGCACTATTTCAGGATGAAGATAAACTTTATCCCCTATCACTTTTCCTCTAAAGGATGTTAGGCAACAATCAGAAATGACACTTTCTTGCGAGGTACATTGGGCATAAGAACTTACCATTAAAAATAAGACTATTTGTAATTTCAGTTGCCATTAATCATATTGCCTGTGGAACACAATCCGAAATAGCTTCCTCGTTAGCCTACTCACCTTGCAAAAGAAGGAGCTTATGATATTCCTCAACCTATATTTCGAAATGACATTTACTTTCATAGAGTAGAAGACACGATCTCCCCCATACTTTTCTTGTTTTGCTTCTTGCCTCATTCCTAGTTTTTCCAAAATCTTCATCGAGGGAAGATTATCCATTTTAGCGGTTGCGGTAATCTTTTTAAGAACCCTATTCTTTAACATGTACCCCTTTTTAATAGTTTCAGGAGCGTATGCTTTCACAACGGACGACACGGCTTCTGTGCCATATTTTTGATTCCAATAAGCTTTCTTGAAAAGATAAGCTAATTCAGCGACTCCTGAGGTAGACGTCTGCCCGAGTATCACATGGCCGATAAACTGTTTCGTATCCCTTGTGAAAACAGCTAAGCCACTATAAGGATTGTTGTTGCGCCAACGCTCGGCCCAAATGTTTTGGACCCTATCGACGATTTTATCTTTAGGCCAAGACGTGCCGGTAGCATATTTTTTCATTACTTCTGCGTCACTAAGTAAGTCGCAATAAGCATCAACATCTGAATTCTCGATCGATCTAATATAAAGCCTCTCGGTCAAAATAGTCACATGTAACCCCTTCGCATCTTTTAAAAAACTTACACTAACCTCTTCTGAGGAAGGACACTGGTCTGTGACTGTGGAGGGACACTGAATGGAGACATTTGTTGATAAAATACCCATAAGCACCTAGTTTAAATGTACTTCAAAGCCGTTGAAAACAGCCTTCTTTCTATTTATATCAGTATGAATCTACAGTTAATGCGAAAAGAACGCGAGGTCTTATTTGACAAACAATATTTTATTTGATAATTTATTTGTCATTTCTTAATGAAATTAAATACCTTACAAATTATTTTCTAATCTTGGAGCGTAATCAGAGCTTTGGAGGCACGATGGGATTATTTTCCCGCAAACAACCAAATATTAAGATTCAGACGACTAAAAGAGACGGTTTTAGCGGATGGTTAAAGTGTACGCGATGTAACGAGCTCATTCATACTAACGAATTACAGCAAAACCATAATTGCTGCCCTAAGTGCGACTATCATTATCGTCTTTCTGCTGATGAGCGAATAAAATTACTGTCCGATGAATCTAGTTTTCAAGAGCTATTTCAAGAGTTGGCGCCCTGTGATTTCTTAAAATTTAGTGATACGGAATCTTATGAAGAACGTATCAAATCAGCAACCGAAAAATCAGGCCATAACGAAGCCGTTATTGTCGGTAGATGCACCATTGGTGGTTATACTACCCTGCTAGGCGTGTTAGACTTTAACTTTATGGGCGGCTCGATGGGATCCGTTGTTGGGGAGAGGCTAACTCGATTGATAGAACTGGGTGTTCAAGACAAAACCCCAGTCGTCATTGTATCTACTTCAGGGGGAGCGCGCATGCAAGAATCAATTCTTTCCCTTATGCAAATGGCCAAAACCTCGGCAGCCTTAGCCAAGCTCCATGAAGCCAAAGTTCCTTATATCTCTGTCCTAACAAACCCAACGACAGGCGGAGTGACAGCCTCATTCGCTTCCCTTGGCGATATCATTATAGCAGAACCAAATGCTCTTATTTGTTTTGCTGGCCCTCGTGTCATCGAACAAACCATTGGACATAAATTGCCCTCTAATGCACAAAAATCAGAATTTCTCTTGCAACACGGCATGATTGACTGTATTGTTAAGCGACATGATTTAAAGAATAAGCTCATTGACTTGCTTTTTTATCTAACTCCTCAGCAAGATCTTAGCGAAGATAGTTCAAAGTAATGAAAATGCTATAGCTGATTCTTTTGAAAGAAGCTAAAGCCCTCTCTTACCCAGACTTCTTTTCCGAGCATTCGTTCGTCAGTTATGGATAATCTTAATATCTATTGTGAGAAAACAATGAATAATAAAAAAATTGCCCTTCCTGTGATTATAGAAGATATGGATTGCCTTCCAGTCTATGCTACGAGCCAAGCGGCTGGTGCAGATATAAAAGCTTTTCTTCCCGAAGCTGTGATAATTGCTCCTGGGTCAAGCGCAATGATCCCAACTGGCATTCGTATGGCAATTCCTGAAGGTTATGAAGTTCAAATAAGACCTCGCAGTGGCTTAGCCGCTAAGTACGGCGTTACCGTTTTAAATACACCTGGAACCATTGACTCTGACTATCGAGGCGAATTAAAAATCATCTTAATCAATCACGGAAAAGAAAGTTTTGAAATCACGCCTGGCATGAGAATTGCACAAATGGTTATCTCCCCTGTTTGGCAAGCTGAATTTATTTTAAGCGAAGAACTTGCAGAAACACAACGTGGATCAGGGGGATTTGGGCATACTGGAACTCATTAACATGATTAAAATAGCAAAATATCTTAACAAAAACCTTATTCTCTTTATCAATGCCAACAACCGAGATGAAGCTCTTGAAAAATTGGTAGACTGTATTTACCAGGATGGCAAGCTAGAAGATAGAGAGAGCTTCTTTCAGGCAATTATCGAAAGAGAAAAAATTGTTTCTACCGGTATAGGGATGGGGGTTGCCATTCCACATGCAAAATTGCCCGGATATGATGAATTTTTCATTGCTATTGGCATCTTGAAGAAAGGCGTTGATTGGCAAGCTATCGATCACTCTCCCGTAAGAATCATTTTTATGATTGGCGGTCCTGATGACAAGCAAACGGAGTATTTGCAAATCCTTTCAGGTCTTACACTTGCAATAAAAAATGAAGATCTTCGCAAAAAATTGTTAACTCTCAATTCGCCAGAAGATATAGTAAAACTTTTTGAATTGACGTAAGTTTCCTTAAGAGTCTGCTTCAAGACTAGGAAGCGATGAGGAATATTTATTTAATAATTTTTTGACTTTGGAGGGCCACCATGGATCTCAAGATCAAAGACGTTGCTGAACTGCTAAATGTTTCAGCTACGACCATTCGCCGCTGGCTTTATGAAGGTAAAATACCTGCCTACCGTATCCACGGACAATATAGGTTTAGCCGCATCGAAATTCAAAGCTGGGTGCTTAATCAAAAACTAGACAAAGATGTGTCTTCGGCCCCATCTTCTGATGATTTTTCTGATTTTATTGAGGAGATCCCTCAAAAAGGAGGGGGGAGCAAGCAATTTAGCCTGTTTAGAGCTCTAAACAAAGGAAGCGTCTTTCATAAAGTTCCCGGTAATACTAAAGAAGAAGTCATCCGAACAACAACTAAAATGCTTAGCGAAAAGCTCAACCTTGACGCCGAAGTCCTGGCTGAGTTGCTACTTGATCGTGAGCAGCTACAACCAACAGCTTTAAATAATGGCATCGCTGCACCACACACAAGGGATTTTTTGCTAAGCTCACATCATGATATCGTGACAGTTGTTTTTCCTGAAAAAGAAATTCAATATGGCGCGCTTGATGGCCTTCCTGTTCACTCCCTGGTTTTTCTTTTTGCCAGTGATGATAGAAAACATCTACAACTTTTAGCAAGAATTGCTCATTTAAGTAGCCAGAAAGAAGCCATTCAGCTTTTGAAAAAAGCACCTACGAAAGAACAGTTGTTAGAGTTTATTAAGAACTGGGAAAGTCAAATCCCTGTAACAGTCTCCTAGTAGGAATTTGGGGAGGAGTATCCCCCCATTTTTTAATGCGAACCCGAAGGAGTAAGGTCCTTGGCTCCTTCCTTTTTTCTTGGAATGATCTCGGTATCAACAAACACGAGACTGTCACCTTCCACTGTCACATCACACTTCCTTCCCTCGTCTGGATGAGCAAGAAGCTTTTCTGCTAATGGATCTTCAAGGTACTGCTCGATTGTACGCTTAAGAGGACGGGCTCCCATTTCAGGTTGAAAACCTTTCTCAACGAGAAATTCTTTAGCTTTATCATCTAAATTTAAATAGACTTCACGTTTATCCAATCTCTTTTGTAGCTTTTCAATTTCTAAGTTAATCACTCTTAGTAACTGTTCCTTATTTAGAGGATGGAAGATCACAAAATCATTGAGCCTATTTAAAAATTCAGGCTTGAAATGTTTTTTAACTGCTGTCTCAATTTTGTCTTTAATATGAGCATAATCTAAAGAACCTTCGGAAGCTCCAAAACCAATTTCAGTGCTTTTCTTAATCAAATCAGCACCCAGGTTTGAAGTCATAATAATAATTGTATTACGAAAATCAACTTTTCGACCAAAGGAATCCGTTAAACGACCTTCTTCTAAAATTTGTAAAAGCAGGTCCATTACATCCGGGTGAGCCTTTTCTATTTCATCGAAAAGAACCACTGAATAGGGTCGCTGGCGCACCTGCTCAGTAAGCTGTCCGCCCTCTTCATGTCCAACATAGCCTGGAGGAGAACCTGTCATTCTACTCACAGCGAATTTCTCCATGTATTCAGACATATCAACTTGGATAAGGGCATCCTCTCCACCAAAGAGATGGGTTGCCAATAAGCGAGCCAATAGAGTCTTACCTACGCCAGTGGGTCCAAGAAATAGGAAAGCACCGATAGGCCGGTTTGGATCTTTAATATCCGCTCTGCTGCGTCGGATAGCTCTTGAAACAGTCTTTAAAGCATCTTCTTGTCCAATGATATTTTCCTTTAAAAGCTCTTCCATTTTTAGGACTTTTTGTGTTTCTCCCTCAGTCAACCGATTTAAAGGAATGCCTGTTTGACGAGCGATCACATTAGCAACATCTTCATCTTCGACAATAACTTCATGCTCTTCTTTGTTAATTTCCCATTGAGCTCGAATCTGCTGCAGCTGTTCCCTTAAGTTCTTCTCCTTATCTCGTAGCTTTGCTGCTTTTTCATATTCTTGCTTGCTAATCGCTTCCTCTTTGGCAATCCTTGTCTGCTCAATATCCACTTCAAATTTGCTAATGTCTTGCGGCTGATTCATCATGGCAATACGCATTTTGGCACCAGCTTCATCAATCAAATCAATGGCCTTATCTGGTAAAAATCTTCCATGAACATACCGATCGGAAAGGACAGCAGCCGCACTTAATGCTTGTGGGGTATAAATACATTTATGATGTTCTTCATACTTTGCTTTTAAGCCTTGCAGAATCTCGACTGTCTCTTGAACACTTGGCGGGTTAACCCATATTTTTTGAAAACGGCGCTCTAAAGCAGCATCTTTTTCAATATGTTTTCTATATTCATCTACAGTAGTAGCACCAATACATTGAATTTCACCTCTAGAAAGAGCTGGCTTTAAGATATTGGAAGCATCGATAGCTCCTTCTGCTGCACCAGCTCCAACGATCGTATGTAACTCATCAATAAAGAGTAGAATATTGCCATTCTTTTTGATTTCATCCATTACAGCTTTGATACGCTCTTCGAACTGACCGCGATATTTTGTTCCAGCAATCATTAATGGAAGATCAAGAGTAATTAAGCGCTTTTTGCGCAAATTATCAGGGACTTCTCCTTTTACAATTGCTTGTGCAAGCCCCTCTACAATCGCTGTTTTGCCAACACCAGCTTCTCCAACTAAAACAGGGTTATTCTTACGGCGACGGCATAGGATTAAAATTAAACGCTCAACTTCTTCTTTTCGACCTATGACAGGATCCATTTTGCCTTCGCGGCACATTTCAGTTAAATCATGGCCGTACGCTTTCAAGGCAGGCATCTTGTCTGTAGCAGCTCCCGTACTGCTTTTTTCGTAGGGTTTATTAGAGCTTGGGGAAGGACTCTGCCCACCTGGGGGAATCGACCCACCGAGTGGAGGTAATTGGAGGTTAAAAGTTTCTAATTCTTTAAGGACTTCTTTGCGAACTTCCTTAAGATTAACATTTAAATTTTCTAAGACCTGAGCTGCCACACCATCTGTTTGTCTTAAAAGACCAAGTAGCAGATGTTCTGTGCCAACATAATTGTGATTTAGATTCGCAGCCTCTTCGTTTGCATATTCAAACACTTTCTTTACTTTACCGGTAAGAGCGGGATCGCCATAAACTTGGATTTCAGGTCCGTAGCCAACAAGTTTTTCGACTTCATTTCTTACAGTCTCAAAATCAATATTTAAATTTTTTAACACGTTGACAGCGACACCTTGACCTAGCTTAAGAAGACCAAGCAAGACGTGCTCCGTGCCTAAATAGTTATGATTCAGCCGTTGGGCCTCTTTTTTAGCAAGCTTGATCACCTGCTTGGCACGATTTGTGAATTTGTCAAACATAAAAAATCTCTCAATTTTTATTACGTGTGTCTACTGCTTCCTTACACCATAATGTACAATTTAGATGCCAACTCTATTTTCAACAATTTCCCCATCTTCCAGGAGAAGATCGCAAATAAAATTTTGGTTAAAGTCTCTTTGTGGAGATAAGCTATCTTAGGTTAAAAGCGATCGTTTTTTAAGATCCAGTTGTAAACTGAAAATCCTGCTCAAGTACCTGCAAAAAAAACATTTTAGAGCGAGGTGAAACCTAAGCAAGATTCTAATAAATTCTAAAGATGGATTTCAATAACTTCGTAAGAAAACTTATAATCCTTCATTAAGGTTTTTGCCATTTTACTTCAAAATACCCTGGACGACAACTATAAAGATGTTTAAGCCTATCAAGATCATGAGAAGCAAATTTTAACCCGTGAAGGCTAGCTACTTGCTTATCACTTAAACATCTAAGCACTTCTGGGGAAAGCGTGAAAACAGCCTTTTTCAATTTCTTTTCAGGTAAACCAAGAAGTTCGGCTAAGGTTTTGGGGTCTGAAGAAGGACGCTTTTTTCTAACTTCGCTAGATCTTACCCGAACAACGGCTAGTTGGCGATCATTCAGGGATCCTAATACAGAAATGGGTAAGCTTTGCAACTCCTCTACCGACATGATCGCAAACGGAAAAGGCGAATCCTCAAGAGAATCAACGATATCCTCTATTGTTAGTAAGGATAGTTGCGCTTTAGAGGGTAGATAGTCTAATCTTTTTGGAAGATCAAAGTATTTTTGTAACCTTTCAAAACGCTCTTCAATAAGATCAAGTTCCTCTTCTTCAAGGTCTCTTATCGAAGCTCTGTCAAAATCTTTCGTTAGGTCTAGTGAATAGGCTCTTAGTTTTCGTTTGCTTCTCTCGTCGAGGTCTAAGGGTTGATCCAGTTCAAGAGCAGCAATATCAACTTCATGAACGGGTCGAAAAAGCCGTGCTAGAACTTCTGATTCCGAATGAAACCGTTTTTGCGCACAATCGAAGTTTTTAATATCTTTCTTAAAACATGCTCGATCGTATAAAAAGAATTCACAAATTGCATGTCCTAAACCCCATGTTGTCACTAAAAGCAACGCAGTTCCCACAAGAGCAATTTTTTGATCTCTTGGAGAGAGCTTCTTTGAGGTAGGATGCCATACAAAGTAGCGAAAAAAAGAATTGAATGTTAATTTAACTTGGTCCATGTCTAACGCCTGTTTGAAAATTTAATAAAAGTTTATTAACCGTCTCACTTGACTGGTTAACGCAATCCTTTAAAGAAACTCCTGAGAAGCTACTCCCTAAAAGCGCTATAGGTAGTCCATTTAACTTTGCATGAATCGCTGTCGTTGTCGCTTGGTAGTTAGTAAAGTATTGAGGAATTGATTGAGGAGCTTTTGAAACAAAAGCCACATCCGGTTTTAATGGAAATCCAAGATGGTTAGAGACTGTTTCTTGTGCCGTTTCTATTAAGGCCGCGTCATCTTTATTGATGAGATTCGAATGTCGCCATCCTCCCATCATGACAGATATTCTAACTCCTTCACCTTGATTTTGAGAAGGAAAAACAGTCGAATCAAAAATAACACCCAAAATAGGCTGATTTTCTTTGTCAGGTACTAAATAACCAAAACCCTGAATAGGCAAGTTAAGAGTTTTAAAGCCAAAATGAACCACAGCAAAAGAAGCAAAAGAAATCTTCTTTAAAAGGGGCTTTATGCCAAGACTTTCCTCAAAAAGCCCAACTAGATGATTTGCGGGCAAAGTTGAGATGACATAATCAAAGCTCTCACATTGACGGCTGGATTGGACACATACCCTATCATCTTGAAATTGAATCTTTTGAACCGGTTCAGATAAGAAGAGTTCTGCACATAACTCTTTTTCCAGCGCTTCAGTGATCGAAGCTAATCCTCGCTTACAAGAGTAAATTGTTTCCTTCCTAGACTTTTTTAATAAGCTCTCTGAAATCAAACCAACAATTAAAGAGCCGTATTTTTGTTCTAGTTGATATAACCCAGGAAAGCAGTCGGATATTGACAAAAGGGAGGGATCTCCCCCATAAATTCCCTTTACCATTGGATCGATCAGTTTCTCAACCAACCTGCTAGAAAAACGGCGGGCAAAAAATTGGGAAATCGACTCGTTATCTCTAGTTCCTCTGCTACGGAAGGGCTCTTTCAGGAGACTAGGAACACAAGAACGTGTGTAAGGGTGCAGAAGAAAGGAAAGCAAACTCTGGGGAAGTTTTTGCAATTTACCATCAGCATAAAGATAGCGACTTTTGACATGAGGACTCGCCATCAACAGTTCATTCCCTAGGCCAAGCTCTTGGATGAGAGAAAACAATTCATCCTGTTTAGACAGCCTCATACTGTGAGGGCCAAGCTCGAATAAAAACTCGCCTCTCCTCGTCGTGTTAATCCACCCACCGACGCGGTTTTTCGCCTCAAAGATTTTAAATTCAATAGGAAGTCTATTTTTCCTTCTTTTCAGAAAATAGGCAGCCGTAAGACCGCTAATCCCTGCTCCTAAAATAGCAACCTTAACGGGGTGTTTGCTGGTATTCATCGAACAAGGTCCCTTTTTCATTGATCGCTTGATAGCTAGTACTAAAATCGGGATATAACGTGACTTTAATAAAATGTTGCTCTTGAGCTGATTTTGCCAAATACCAAGAAGACTTTGGCGAACGGGGTTTGCGGACAGGATTAACTCCCCAGGCACCGTCACCGAGATAAAGCACTCCTTCTGCCTGATTGATTCTCCCCTCTTTAATAGGATAGGTTCTTTTGTATGCGTGGTCGTGATGTTCAAAAGCAGCAGTTAGCTTAAATTCTTCAAAAAGAGGCGGCCAATGTTTTCTTACCATCGTGCAACGTGAGTTGTGATAATCACGCACACAAGGGTAAGCAGGAACATGGTAAAAAGCGAATCGATAAGGAACGTCTTTCCTTACCTTTAACGCTCCCTTTAACCACTCTGTTTGTTCACCTTCCACTGAATGGGTATGCCCTGAGTCCAATAAAAATAAGCTTAAGTAATCGCCAACATCTAATGTTTGATAACCTGGCGTAGGGAATAATGTGTAAAAGAAGGGAGCTTGTGCAGGAGTTTGATCATAGCGACCAGTAACCTCATGATTACCTATTACAGCAAGCAAAGGGATTAAGTGACCATCAGGGGTAACCATTGTTTTTGACCAAGCAGCCATCAAATCAAGCCACCGTGAGCCCTTTTCTAAAAAGAGGAAGTAGCCATTGGCGGCGTATGCCAAATCCCCTCCCCAGACAACAAAACGGGGACTTGCCAAAGCCACTTGCTTATTCATCGTAATGACCGGATCAAGGCCATTTTGATAGACATCTCCCCCAACAGCAAAGGTAAGCGGAGATACTAACTTAGAGGGAAGGGTTAAAAACTTATATTCCTTGGTATCTCCTTCAATACGAAAAAGATATTCCGTATCAGGATTTAATTGATCGAGTTCTACACGATGCAAACTGTATTTTAGGCCATTAGGCAGTAAGGTAGAAACACCCGCCTTGAAATTCCACAAAGCGCTCTTTGCTGACCTATAATAGCAATTAGAGGTCTCTTGCGCGCCAAGAGGAGAGATCCATTGGATCGTCATGGTTTGATGTGGGGCCTGCTGCCATGTCAAATAAACAGCCAACGGCTGTTCCGCCGTTAGCTGTACAATCCAAAAGGTGAAGCATAAAAGAAATGAACGAATGCTACTTACCATCTTTTAGAGCTATCCTTACAAGGCTATTGAGTAGCTCTGTTGTTTGATGGACAAACTCTTGCAAAGTTTGAGGGTCCATTTCGCGCTGTGAAAGACATGATAACTCATAAACTTCTTTGGCTAAACGTTCGGCAATTTCCGGATGATTGCGATCGAGCTCAGGCAATGACGTCACTAAAGGATGATTTGTATTCACAACAAAGGTTTTCTTAGGAGCTAATGCTTCCATTCCCTCAGCATTCAAGGAATGCATATAGTCTCTTAAACGCCTTTCATTCTCATCAATGACTACAATAGCAGGAAGATCATCAGCCGATAAGCTTTTTGCCTCCACTTCAATCTTATCTTGATTGAGCTTTTGTCTAAAAAAGTCCGCCAGCTTCCCCGCCTCTGTTTTACCTTGAGCATCTAAAATCGTTTTTTCTCTTGATTTGTCTAAAAGAACGTCATCTAAAGCAGAATCAATTCGTTTAAACTGATTTGAGGTATCTTTCCTTTCGAAAACGCTGAAAAGATAGGGATCGATACGAGCATCAGCTAATAGGATATCAATGTTTTTCTGTTGATAAAGGCTGGCTAATCTTCCTGACTGCTTCTCATCAAGAGAGTAGAGGATCTTATCCTTTGTCTTATCCTTGTTTAACTCTAAATATTCGGGGATTGTTTTCCAATCTCCTCCCAAAGTTTTCCAGATCAATACATCTTTGACTCGTTCAAAGAACTTTTCATCTTGGATGGCTCCCAATTTAGCAATAGGAGCAATGTCTTTCCATGAACGAATGAACTTCTCCTTATTCGTTTTAAACAAAGTAGACAAACTGTCAGAAACTTTTTTAGAGATGTGTTGAGAGAGCTGCCGTACAGTATGGTCCATTTGGAGATAGCTTCTTGAAACGTTAAGGGGAATATCTGGGCTATCTAGAACCCCTCTCATGACCATAAGATACTCTGGCAGAATGTCTTTACAGTTATCTGACACAAAAACGCGATTACAAAACAATTTAACCGTTGTTTTTGTAATGTCAAAATCACGCTTGATCGTCGGAAAGTAAAGAATGCCTTTTAAGCGGAAAGGATAATCTGCATTCAAATGAACCCAAAATAGAGGCTCTTCTTCAAAAGGATAAAGATAGCGATAAAATTCTAAGTAATCTTTTTCTTCACACTCAGAAGGCGCCTTCATCCAAAGCGGCTCGTGTGAGTTGATGCGCTGGCCATTAAGATAAATGGGATAAGGCAGAAAAGCACAGTAATTTTGTAAAATTGTTTTTAATCTTGATTCTTCTAGAAATTCTTCGCTTTCCTTATTAATAAATAAGGAAATCTCAGTTCCAGGTTTTTCGCGTTTTCCTTTTTCCAAAAGATATTCAGCCGAACCATCACAAGACCAAAAAGCCGCTTCCTTACCTTTGCGTTGTGACAAGGTATCGATTTCTACCTTATCCGCTACCATATAAGCGGAATAAAAACCTAAGCCAAAGTGCCCAATAAACTGATCTTTTTCTTGATTAGACTTATATTTTTCAATAAACTCTTCGGCGCCAGAGAAGGCAATTTGAGCAATATATTTTTGCACTTCCTCTGCATCCATGCCAATACCGTTATCGATAAAGCGAAGAATTTTATTTGGCTTATCGATCAGAATATCGATACGGAAATCTTCATCAACAGGTGCTAGCTCTCCCGAATCTTTTAGGATCTTAGCCTTTTGAATGGCATCCGTTGCGTTAGATACCAACTCTCTTACAAAGATCTCTTTATCAGAATAAAGCCACTTCTTAATGATTGGTAAAATATTTTCACTATGGATTTCCAAAGATCCTTTCGTCATTGTTTCCTCTAGGGTTAAGTAACGACTATTTTATTCCTCCCCTAGCAAACTGTCAAGGCGCTTATGAAAAGTTCTTCTAAATGCCGTTTACGTCAAAAAAGCCCCATCAATGAATAAATTTTATTAGAAGAAAAAAGGGTGAAAACCTATCTTGGAAATTAAGATCTTAAGTTAAAAGAGACATCCCCCATGCTTCATTATCCTATTCTCTTGGAGATTTTTGGCATTGATCCTGCCCTTTCTCTTTACGCTATAGCAGCTTTTGTGATCATTGGTACTGGATTAGCAGGTCTTATTCTCTTTACTAGAACAAAGTTAATTAGTACAGAAGCCTGCCATATTGACGTTAATCACGAAAAGGATCTTAGCTTTATAACCCCTGGAGGATCCACTCTTCTTTCCGCTTTATCTAATCATGGCATTCCTATTCCCTCTCCTTGTGGGGGAAAAGCCACGTGTAAGCAGTGCAAAGTACAAATCACGGAAGGTGCTCCTGAACCCATTGAAATTGAGTTAGCTACATTCTCCAAAAAACAAATCAAAGAAGGATGGCGCCTCTCATGTCAGGCGAAGGTGAAGCATGATTTAAGTGTCCATGTTGAAGAAAGCATTCTTGGCACTAAGGAATGGACCGCTACTGTGGTCAGTAATGAAAATGTGGCAACGTTCATCAAAGAATTAATCGTTGAAATCCCTGAAGGCGAAGAGGTGAATTACCGTTCCGGAGGTTATTTGCAAGTTCATGTACCCCCTTTCAAAACGAACACTTCTGATTGGAAAGAAACGATGGATCCCAAATACTTGTCTGATTGGGAAAAGTATAACTTATTTAATGGCGACATTAATTTTATGCATCTACCTTCTCCCCCCAACGAAATTATTCGGGCTTATTCAATGGCCTCCTATCCAGCAGAGGGTAGAAAGCTCATGTTCAACATTAGGATCGCTACCCCTCCCTTTGTGGCTGGAAAAATGATGAACGTCCCTTGGGGGATTTGCTCAAGCTATACCTTTAGCCTAAAAAAAGGGGATCAAGTTCGCTTATCGGGACCTTATGGTGAATCTTATATGATTAACGATGATCGGGAACTTGTCTTTTTAATTGGTGGCGCGGGTTCCTCATTTGGTAGAAGCCATATCATGCACCTATTTAGGACAGAGCAAACCAAACGAAAGGTAACCATGTGGTATGGTGCACGTTCTCTTAAGGAAAACATCTACCAAGAAGAGTATGAGCAACTCGAGAAAGACTTTGATAACTTTCATTATCGTCTCGTTCTTTCTGAGCCCTTGTCGGAAGATATTGCGGCCGGTTGGCCACAAAAAGATCCTTTAAAGACTAATTTCCTTTTTAAGGCATTTGAAGAAGGACAGCTTAAGTACATGGAGTATCCAGAAGAGGCTCTATATTATGTTTGCGGGCCTCCAATGCACAACAAAAGTGTTCTCAAACTCTTAGATGAATATGGTGTTCCTCGAGAGAGCATCATTCTTGACGACTTTGGTAGCTAGTCTACAAAGGACATTTGCAAAATAAAGGCGCATACACGATGCTAAAGGATGAATAAACCGATAGAAGTTATGCGCCTTTTAGCCATTCAAATGAACCCTACCATTGCCGATATTAAAGGCAATACCTTAAAAATTATTAATGGGATTCAAAAAGCAAAAAATGAGAATTGCCAGCTTGTTTTCTTCCCAGAACTTGCCCTAACAGGGTATCCTCCTGAAGACTTTCTCCTCTTACCTGAATTTATTAAAGCCGTCGACATAGCCTTACAATCGATTATCGAAGCAACAGAAGGGATCACTGCCATTGTTGGAACCATTAGAAAAAATGAGATAGGTAAAGAAAAACCTCTTTTTAATAGCGCTGCTGTCATTACCAACCAAAAATTGATCGGCTATCAGGACAAAAGCTTGTTACCCACCTATGATGTTTTTGATGAAAGACGCTATTTTGAACCGGCAAGAGAAACAAAAATTTGGAATATCAATCAGCATCGCGTTGCTATTACGATTTGTGAAGATTTATGGCAGCAGAGTATGGCTTTAAAAAACGAAGTCTACGCCACTGACCCTTTGCAAGCATTTGAAGGAAAGCAAGTCGATTTCCTCCTTAATCTCTCTGCATCCCCCTTTCACCTCGGTAAATTCTATGATCGTTTAAAGGTCTGTTCTCGAGCAGCTAAAACTCTTCATTGTCCTGTCATTCTGAATAATCAGGTAGGAGGAAACGATAGTTTAATCTTCGATGGCCAAAGCCTTTATATCTCCTCACAAGGGCTGCTGCTAGGAATAGCTAAAAGATTTAATGAGGATCAGCTCTTGGTTGATCTTCAACAGCCTTCCAGCTCCATTTCATATCACCCTGACGAAATGGCAGATTTGTATCATGCTTTAGTCCTAGGAGTTAGGGATTATTTTAAAAAATCTGGCTTTACCCAAGCTTGCTTAGGGCTTTCGGGTGGCATTGATTCTGCGATTGTGGCTTGCATTGCTGCAGAGGCTCTAGGACCAGAGAATGTTCTTGCCGTTTTGATGCCCTCTCGATTTTCTTCAAAAGGTAGTATTGAAGATGCATCCCTGCTTGCTCACAATTTAAAAATTAAAATACGCTATATCCCTATTGAAGGCCCATTTTCAGCCTATCTTGAATTACTAGAGCCTCATTTTAAAGATAAACCCTATGACACAACTGAAGAAAATATCCAAGCTAGGATAAGGGGAATGATTTTGATGGCCTTGTCCAATAAACTTTACTACATCGTCTTAAGCACAGGGAATAAAAGCGAATTAGCTATGGGCTATTCAACTCTGTATGGCGATACATGTGGAGGTCTTGGTGTGATTAACGATGTCTCAAAGACTCAAATTTATGCATTAGCGAAATGGATCAACAGAGAGAAAGAAATCATCCCTCAGAATACGATCGACAAACCCCCTTCTGCAGAATTGAGACCAAACCAAAAAGATTCCGATACCTTGCCTGACTATGCTATTATTGATACGGTTTTAAAAGAGTATCTAGAGAACTATTCATCCTCTCAAGAAATTTCTAAAAAGCATGGTTACGATTTGGAGTTGGTCGAAAATTTGATCACGAAAATTCATTGTAATGAATATAAAAGAAGGCAAAGCCCACCGGGACTAAGGGTAACTGAAAAGGCCTTTTCTGTAGGCAGACGCTTTCCCATTGTGCAAAAATGGGTTTAAAACTCACTAAGAGCTCAATTGCTAGCAAAACTTCCATCTCTAATATTTTGCCAAGATCAATTCATCATATATAAGTATAAGTAGTGAATCTTCATCTAAGAAATAGCAGATCAAGTGGAGTCAGGCCGCTACCATCTACTAGATTTGGACTTGCTCCATGTTTGACTAACAACTCTATAATCTTTCGACTGCCAAATACAACGGCTTGATGTAACACTGTTTGACCAATTCGGTTGGTATAATTGAGATCAATCCCACTCTCAATCAACGTCTGGACATTTGTAAAATCATTATTTTTGATAGCAACAAAAATAGCTGACTCAGCCCTATCATCTAATTGATTGATATCCGCTCCATGCTGTAGTAATAGTTTAATATTAGCCTGATTATTAGGAATGCCAACTGCTTTATGAAGTAACCCAACAGGTATTGTGGCACCAGCTTGGAGAAGTAAATGAGTAATATAGGGGGTTTTTTGTTCAATACTGAGAGGTAACAGGATATTCTCATTGTTTGTTCCCATTAAACCAACGAAATCACAAAAGCCTAAGCTAGCATTTGCTCCGTGGAAAAGCAAGAATTGCACGACTTCAACTTCCTCTTCTTTAACAGCAAGGTAAAGTGCTAGGTTTGCCATGTTTTTATCTTTAAACTCTCCCCCTGTTGATATTTGAGGCGTTAAGATAGCTTTTCTGAGATGTGCAATAGGAGCGTCATAAATAAATAGCCTGGCTAAGTCATCAATAGGTAATAGCCTCAAACGTTTAAGACTTTCTTCTATAGATATTTTGCCTCGATGATCACGTTTAATTAAATTGCGGATAAAAGCTTTCTTGTTAGGTCCGTATTTCCAATCCTGTTTTGATAAAAACTGAAGATTCACATGAAGATCTTTTAAATATTTTTTTGCTGGACTTATGTTCTTATCTTTACATCCGAGCTTACAGGCGGCCGATTTCAATGCTAAGTCAGCATGTATCTTTGCATGTGCATTGACTTGAGTAAAAGATAGCAGGTCGTTAATAGGCAAATTTTCTAAAATAGTTGGAATACAATCAGCTATGACAGGGAGGGCATTTTGGGTAAGCGGTGTAAAGTTAGCAATTTTTTTGTAAATGGCATCGACTTGCTTTTTCTTACTGAAAATTTTTCTCCATAACCAACATAATTTAGACTGTTTTTGAACATATCCATTGCGAATCTCTTCTGCTTTGTTTTGTAGGAAAAGGATCACCGCCCTTTTTGTCATCTGGTGAAGGGGATGATCAGCAGAGAAGGTAGGTAGATATTGATAATCTTTTCGTAAGACTCTTTCAATTTTTTCGAGGGTAGCGATAGAGTTATGGCGTTTTTTAGGTTTTCGTAGAGAATGTGTGATTGAAAATGTTTGTTGGTCTAGTGAGAGATTAAAATAATGATTACTTATCATTTGAACAAAACAATTAAATGTTGAATATGATTAAAATTTCAGTATTTAAGCAAACCAATGACCATTCTGAACTATTTTAATAACGTCTTAATCTCAAATTATTTGCTTGAATACTAGCACATCTATAAATCTGAATAACCTTATAAAGCAATTTCGACTGCGAAAGATCTAAGCCCTAGCCCAATCAAAAGGGATCACTTGAGACAACGAATCAGCCTGGTGACGAAGCATCATCAACCGATCAAATCCGACAGCAACTCCACAACAATCAGGAAGCCCTTTTTGTAGGGCTGCAAGGAATAACTCATCAATAGGCAGAGGCTGTTTTCCGAGTAGTTCTCGCTCTCGATTTGCTTTTTCAAAGCGTTGCCTTTGTTCAGTAGCAAACGGTAATTCTGCATACCCATTTGCAAGCTCAACACCTTGGTAATAGACTTCAAACCGCAGAGCCACTTCCTCATCATCTTTTTTTACTGTTTTAGCCAAAGCGGCTTGACTAGCCGGATAAAAAGCAAGAACAGAAAGCTCTTCTTTGCCTAAATGAGGTTCAATGAAAAGACCTAAGATTAAATTTAGCAGGTTCTCCTTATTCTCATTTTCGCCACCTTGGATATGGTGATCGGTTAGAAAAGCTTTTAGGGACTCTTCAGATGCAGAAAGATAATCAATGCCCAAATTGAGGAAAAGCTGCCTATAGCTATAAATTCGCGAGGGCAAAACACCCAAAAATAATCGGATAAAGGCTAAAGTTTCCTCAATCATTTCTTCAAAAGAAATTCCTAGCCTATACCATTCTGCCATACAAAATTCAGGATTATGCCGACGCCCATACTCACCATCCCTAAAAACATGAGAGAGTTGATAAATATCCCCCATCCCCTCTACTAATAGACGCTTCATCCCATACTCGGGTGAAGAATGAAGATAGTGCTGTTTAGACCCCTGATAGAGGGCAGGAATGAGATCGATATGTGCATCCACAGACGCAGCATTAGTCAAGATAGGACAGTCAACCTCAAGAACATTTCGTTCTGAAAAAAAAGCGCGTGATCTAGCCAGCATGTGGGCTCGATCACGTAAAATAGCAAGACGATTTTTAGGTGTTGACGCGGGATACATATTCGCCAGTTCTTGTATCGATTTTGACGATTTCTCCTTGATCGATAAAGATAGGGACTTGAATCTTAGCTCCGCTCTTTGTCACTGCTGGCTTTAAAACACGACCAGATGCTGTGTTGCCGCGATCTCCTGGGGCCGTTTCAATGATTTCCATTTCCATAAAGGTTGGTGGCTCAACAGAGATAGGAACGCCTTTGTAGAAAATAATTTCGTATAAATGGTCTTCCATTAGCCACTGGTTGGTCTCTCCGATCCCCTCATCAGGAATCTTAACCTGCTCAAAAGAATTGTCATCCATGAATATGGCACCGTCAGTTTCCTTATAAAGCATCCTCATTTGCGTTTCTGCCACGTCAGCGAGATCGACTTTATCACCCGATTTAAATGTACGCTCAATCACACGACCTGTTTTTAAATGCTTTAATCTCACGCGGTTAAAAGCTTGCCCTTTCCCGGGTTTGACAAATTCGTTAGAGACGATTGTATAAGGCTGACCTTCTACTTCGATTTTGATGCCGCCTCTCATTTCATTAGTACTAATTTGTGCCATAAGTCCTCATGCTAATAGTAATCTAAGCATTCTAGCAAATTCTCTTTAGTCAAGTCTAGTTTTCCTTTAATGGTAAAGAATATTATAGTGATAAAAATTGCATAGTTGTGCGAATAAAGAGCTAAGAACATAAATCACGATGATGAAAGATGTGGTACCGCGAATTTAAAGATTACCCTCCAGATACCCCTTTAAAAAAAGAAAAAGTAGAGCCCAGTCACGGTATCATTGGCTGTGAAATGCATGAAATTAATGGATGGGGTCTTTCTTTTCACCAACCCAAAAAAAAGAAGAGAAGAGGTCTTATTGCCACTCTGATTGCTTCATTTTTCTCTCGAGCTAAAGAAGCTAACAGAGAGCAAAAATGAGAAAAAAAGGTACACATACTTGGGATCTTTATTTAACCTATCATCGCTGTCCTCAATGCTCAAAAATTTTTGAAAGCAGGGTGGATTACCACTATCAAATGGGCAAATTAGTGAAGGATCTTGAATGTCCCTACTGTGGACATCATTATCATTTGGAAAAAGAGCAAAAGCATATTGGCCCGTTCTTTGGTGATCCGCCAAAACCTGAATTTGATTGGAGTTAATATGAACGAAACAGAATATACGATCTCATTGGATCCTAGGGAAGAACGGATTGCAAGAGATACGCTAGAGCGCTACTCAGGCTCTCTTGTCGATGACTTTCAACCCTATTTGCTTGTGACTAATTTCCCTCGTTATGTCACCTATTTTGCTGAGACAAGAAAGCTGCCTATTATTGAAGGTTCCATGTTTAAGGTCGCTCACTCTCCCGAAGAGAAAATTTCGATCTTAGATTTTAAAATTGGCTCTCCAGCTGCAGCCCTTGTGATTGATTTGATCGCTAACCTCCCTATTAAAGCCTCGCTCCTCTTAGGAATGTGTGGAGGATTGAGACGACATTATAAAGTGGGAGATTACTTTGTCCCCATCGCTAGTATAAGAGGCGAAGGCACTTCAGACTTCTATTTCCCAGCAGAGGTTCCAGCACTTGCAAACTTTCTTGTTCAGAAGGCTGTGAGCAATGTTCTTGAACGTGAAAGGACACCATACCATATCGGTATCACCCATACCACAAACAAACGCTTTTGGGAATTTAATCAAAGCTTCAAACACCGACTCGAGGTGAGTCGAGCTCAAGCGATTGAGATGGAATGCGCGACGCTCTTCATGTCTAGTTATAGCTATAAGCTTCCTCTAGGGGCGCTCCTTCTCATTTCTGACTTACCATTAGATCCAGAAGGCATCAAAACCAAGAAAAGCTCTGAACGCGTCTATGCCGCCCATACTGGAGAACATGTCGAAAAAGGAGTACGTATGTTATTTGAGTTGGATGAACTCCTTAAGCTTCATGCACGCGGAGCGTATAGAGGTACACGCAAACGATTTGAAAAAAATGGGGAATAAAGCGAGGGCGTTTTCACGCCCAGATTAACCAAAGAGCCATCGCGGCTGGCACAACGGCACACAAAGTAAATAGTAAACCAATTCTCACATAAGAAAAAAAAGAGATTTCGCTGCCATTTTTTTGCAAAAAACCTATAGCAACGATGTTTGCAGAAGAGCCGACGGGTGTCACATTCCCTCCGAGGCACGAGCCAACCAGCAAACCAAAAACTAATAAAGGTAAAGAAAAGCCTGTTGCATCGGCAATCTGCTGCACGACTGGAATCATCGCAATGAGATAGGGCACGTTGTCGACAAAAGCAGAGATCCCAAGTGAAAGCAAAATAATAAAGGAATAGATGACACCAAGCTTGTTGGGAACATTATCAACAGTCCATCTGGCCAAAAAATCCATCCAACCTTCGATTCTTACAGCTCCTACGAGAACAAATAACAAAGCTAAAAAAAAAGTCGTATCCCAATCTAAGGTTTGCAAAAGCTCCCCTGTTTTGCGCCATTTAGGCCCTAGATGATGCCAAATTAAACCTAAGAAACCTAAAATCATCGCTGTTAATCCTGCCAGCCATGAAGAACCAGGGTCCATTTGAGAGCCCAAGGCTAAAATACCAATTAAGCAGAGCAATAGCAGCAAAGGTATCCAGGATTTAACTTTTTCAACACTAATGATTTTTACTGACTCTTTATGGTTTTTCATAAGCCAAAAGGTAAAAAGCAGCGAGCAGGTAGCCCCTATTTGAGTTACAAAAAATACACTTGGCTTGCCTTGATAGAAAAAAAAATCGCCAAAATTCATTTTCATATAGGAACCGAGAATCATGCTTGGAGGATCGCCAATAAGTGTAGCCATTCCTTGAAGATTTGAAAACATGGCAAGAAGGATAATAGGCTTAATTGGTGAAAGGCGCAATTTTTCGCAAAGCGCTAATAACACTGGTGCTATCAAAAGCACAACAGCTACGTTTTCAACAAACATTGAAATGATACTGGTTAGCATAAAAACGTTCATCAACGCCATGCGAACTGTTTTGGAATGATCGACAAGCCATTCAGCAAAAAAAGCTGGCGCTCTAGATAATAAAAAAAGCTCTGCTAGAATTAAAGTACCTAAAAATAATCCAAGCACATTCCAATGGATTTCTTTTAAGGCAGTGGGAATCGACAGAACACCGCTAGTAAGCAAACATCCAACACCGATAAGAGCAATGGCTGCTTTTCTCATCGGGAAAAAAATAAAACCTAAATAAGCTAAAAAGAAGACAATCAGAGAAGCCATCTCTTCACCAAATTGCGTAAAAATTTACATTATTAAATTTTTACTATTCTTGCTCTCCTTTTTTAAGGAAAATGCTTCTGGAGAAGTGGGATGACTTTTGACTCCAACTCGATAGGTGTCTTTATGGAAGGTAAGAGGAAGGATTTTGTTATCGTTTTACCACCTTTCATTCTTTCAACAGCCATGGACATTTTATCTTTTTTAATTAAGGTGAAGCCGTTCAGCGAGGCAAACACACGCAATTTAGTGAGATAGTATAACCATTCTGCACTCAGAGGCGGCCTCCCAAAGCGATCCATCACTTCTTTCCAAATTTCGTCCACCTCTTTAATTTCAAAAGCCTCCCCTAGACGTTGATATAACTCCATACGCAAAGAAACATCATTCACATAATCTTCCGGCAAGCGAGCATCCGCAGGAATATCAATTTTAACTTCGGATAGGTATTTTGGTGCTTTGCCTTGTAATGTTTGAATGGTTCTCTTGAGCATTTTGCAATAAAGGTGGAAACCGACAGAGGAGACGTGTCCTGATTGATCCAAGCCTAAAATATCACCCGCTCCTCGAATTTCTAGATCGCGCATGGCTACCTTCATTCCGCCGCCATAACCAGCTGCTTCAGCAAGCGCATTTAGACGCTTACGCGAAACTTCAGAAAGTGTGCGTTGATTGGGCACTAAAAAATAGGCATAGGCACGCCGGTTCCATCTACCGACACGTCCTCTTAATTGATATAAATCAGCTAGACCAAATCGATCGGCACGATCGATTAAAATCGTATTCGCATTGGGAATATCAATCCCGCTTTCCACAATCGAAGTAGCTACTAAAATATCTGCTTGGCCATTTTTAAAGGCATGGAAGACGGTATCCAACTCTTCAGCAGACATTTGACCATGCCCCACCACAATACGAGCTTTTGGCAAAAGAACTTTTAGCTTAGAGGCAACATCATAAATAGTCTCAACCCGGTTATGAATGTAGTAGACTTGGCCATCGCGAGCGAGCTCTCGCAACAAAGCTGTTCTCAATAATTGCTCGCTTTGCTCAGTCACTACTGTTTTAATGGGCAAGCGATCTTGAGGCGGCGTGCTAATGACCGACATATCTCTTGCACCAACCAATGACATATAAAGGGTCCTTGGAATTGGCGTTGCTGACAGAGTCAAGCAATCAACGCCAACTTTTAATTTTTTAAGATGTTCTTTTGCTTTAACTCCAAAACGCTGTTCTTCATCAATAATGACAAGACCGAGATCATGAAATTTAACATCTTCACTCACGATGCGATGAGTGCCAATAAGAATATCTACGCTCCCTTCTTCTACTCCTTTTAAAGTCGCTTTAATTTCCTTTTGAGTACGAAAACGGGATAATACACCGATAGTAAGAGGAAAATTAGCCATTCGTGAGACAAAGTTTTCATAATGTTGCATCGCCAAAACAGTCGTAGGAACGAGTACGGCAACCTGTTTATGCCCATCTACCACTGCTTTAAAAGCCGCACGCATGGCAACTTCTGTTTTGCCATAACCGACATCACCGCAAACTAAACGATCCATGGGTTTTGTCGAAATCATATCACTTTTAATTTCCTCAATGGCTCTGGTTTGATCCTCAGTTTCAACAAAAGGAAACTCTTCTTCAAAACTTAACATATCCTGGCCATCAGCTGGGTAATGGAAACCACCTGAAATTTCTCTTTTAGCATACATTTCTAAAAGCTCTGTGGCATAACCCATGATCGCCACTTGGGTCTGCTCTTTAGTACGTTTCCATCGATTACTACCCAACGTATGCATTTTGGGTTCTTCGTCTGCTGCTCCAATATATTTACTCAGCAGATGGGCTTGATGCATAGGCACATAAAGCTTGGCATTATCGGCATATTCTATGAGAAAATATTCACTTAAGATGCCTTCATGGTTGGGCTTTTTTTCAATCCCTAAGTAACGTCCAATCCCATGGTTAAAGTGAACGATCATGTCACCGGGTGTGAGATCAAAAGCTGCGGTATAGGTTGAGTGATAGTTGCTACGCTGTTTTTGACGTCGCATTTTGTAACGATGCGTAATTTCCGTCATCGGCAATAGCATCAGCCCTGATTCTTCAAGGGCAAAGCCTGACGATAGGTATCCAAGTGAAAGATGTAATCCTTTTAAATTGAAGTGCCACTCTTTAAGTTGCTGCTCTACCTTCTGAGCTTCAGCCTCAGATTCGCAAAGAAGCTGAATTTCGAAATGATCTTTCGTCAATTTTCCTAAACCTTGGAGTATCTCAGATCCAGAAACGCTTGCTCGATCCTCTTCGTCTTCGAATAGAAAATTAACAACTGTTTTAAAAGGAGAAACCCAACGGTCTGCTTTGATTTCTCGATTAAACATGCTGAAGCTTAAGCCTTGAGTCAGTTTACTTGCCGAATAAAAGCCTTTAGCGCTTTTTTCTAAAAGTTGAACTGAGGATAGTTGCTCGATAGAATGTTGCGTTAAATAGACACTTTGCAGTTGAGCGGCCCGATCAAGAAACTCCTCAGCAGTGGCAAAGTAGGGACTTGTAGAAGAAAGGTGTACTAAGGAAGCATAACGATCCTCAATCGCCACTAAATCGTCATAAATAATTAAAGTGTCCGATCCCAGGTAATCGAGAAGGGTTACTACCTTTTTCTCTTGGGTCATTAATTCTAACTCTTGACCCGGTGTCAGTTCAATCGACTCCACTAACTGTACCGATTTCTGGCTAATGGGATCATAGCTCCTTAAAGACTCGATTTCATCTCCCCAGAATTCTAAACGAAAGGGGTCTGGTGAAGAGACCGGAAAAATATCGATGATGCCACCTCGAACGGCAAATTCACCTTTGTCGGCGGCCATCGCTTTTCTTTGGTATCCCATCTTTACAAGACGTTCAATTAAAGGCTCAAACGGATGAGTTGCTCCTACTTTAAGCTTAAGATAAAGTTCATTAAAACGTTCTTTAACAATAAGTTTTTGAAGGCATGCCTGCAAAGTGGTGAGGATAATAGCTGGCTGCTTAGCCTCTTCGATCTTCACAAGCGCCTGATAGCGTTCGCCAACGATATCAGGACTGGGAGGAATGTTTTCAGAGGGAAGCGTTTCCCAGGCTGGGAAATCGATAATAGGGCAATCA
Source organism: Parachlamydiaceae bacterium HS-T3 (assembly GCA_000829755.1). Lineage (GTDB taxonomy): Bacteria > Chlamydiota > Chlamydiia > Chlamydiales > Parachlamydiaceae > HS-T3. The sequence continues at coordinate 30,034 of BBPT01000001.1, read as the reverse complement.
GTAAAAAGAGCAAAGTCATGATAAAGACGAACCTCTTCTTGACTTGCTCCTGTTAAAACAAGAATTTTTTTCCCCGTCTTTTTTTGAGCAATGGCCGTTATGAGTGCTTTAGGGCTATTCCATAGCTCTTCTATTAAAATAGAAGAACCTTTTTCTAGCAGTTCTTCCAAAGCAATGATATGAGGGCTTTTTGCAATCCGATCAAACATCAAATTAAGTCTTTTATTTTTGCTAAAGCAAAGTCAAGTTTATCTGGGGCTTTACCACCGGCTGTTGCCTGCCCACCTTTACCTCCCCCACTTCCCTCAATTAAGGGGGCTAGCTCTTTGATCAAACGTCCTGCATCATATCCATTTTTAACAAGATCATCCGATATTTTTAAAAATAACTGGGCTTTATCATCCCCTTTGATTCCAAAGAGTAAAATCGCTGACTTTAATTTATCCATAAGATCATCAGATAGTTGTTTAACATCTTCAGCTGTTGCGGGAATAGCGGCCGATAAAACATTGACGTTGCTGATCAGTTGAACTTGATTAAGCAATTGCCTACCCATTTCTCTGACTTTTGCTTTTTTCAGCTCCTTTAATTCATTTTGAAGAAGACGATTTTCTTCTAATAGCTTTTCTACCCGTTCCTTGAGTTTCTGAGGCTGAGCTTTAAGCAAAGTGGCGGTGTCGCTTAATAGCGCTTCTACTTGGCGATTAAGTTGTTCCGCTTCATATCCTGTCAATGCTTCAATGCGCCTGACTCCAGCAGCAATACTACTTTCTTTAGCTATTCTAAAAAGGCCAATATTGCCAAGAAATGTGGTGTGGGTTCCTCCGCACAGTTCTTTAGAATAATCGATATCAATCACCCTTACTTTGGCATCATACTTTTCACCAAAAAATTGTTTAATTTCCGGACGCTTGATCGCTTCTTCATAGTCGATTTCGTACCATTCGACGGGTAAATTTTCCCTTATCTTAGCGTTGATAAGATCTTCGATTTTTTGAATTTCTTCATGCGTTAAAGCTTTATGGTGGCTAAAGTCAAAGCGTAAGCGATACTCGTCGACAACAGATCCAGCCTGTTTAATATGCTCACCCAACACTTGGTGTAAAGCAAAGTGTAACAAGTGAGTCGCAGTATGGTTGTTGGCAATTTTCAATCGTCTTGCTTCATTAATTTCAGCATTAAGAGAATCTCCAAGCTTAACTCTACCTTCTTTGAGAGATCCAATATGGCCAATGAGACTTTTGAACGGGGCCTTTGTGTCTTGAACTTCAAACAGAGTTCCTTCCTTTTTTAAGGTGCCTGTATCACCAACTTGGCCCCCCATCTCTGCGTAAAAAGGGGTTTGATTTAATAAAATCATGCCCTCTTCTCCGCTTTGTAGTTCATCCACAAGCTGGCCATTAACAACAATGCCTAAAACCGTTCCTACGCCTGAGTGTTCCTTATATCCCAGAAAACGAGTGGCCCCCTTTTCTTTTACCCAATCTTCAAACAAATTTTGAGACGCTGTCTGATAAACCGTCTTCTGAGCACTTCTAGAGCGTTCTTTTGCCTCTTGTTCCAACTCATGATACTTTGCTTCATCCACGGACAATTGAGCATCTTTGGCTAATAGCAAAATTTCCTCTAGAGGTAATCCATAGGTGTCTTTTAGTTTAAAAGCATCTTCACCTGCAATTCGCCCTTCTCTGCTTTTGGCCGTTTCGATGATCTGGGCAAGCATATTACCGCCTCGGCGCAACGTCTTTAAAAAGGCTTCTTCTTCGAGTGTTAGGATATCTGCAATCCGTGTTTGAGCTTTTACCAGCTCTGGATAATCTTCACTCATCTCAGAAACCAGGCGAGGCAACACCTTTGCTAGGAAAGGATCTTCGATGCCCAACTGGCGGCCATACCGAACAGCTCTTCGCAAGACCTTTCTAAGAACATATCCGCGGTCTAAATTACTTGGTTGAACACCATCGGCAATCGCAAAGGCAAGGCAGCGCAAGTGATCAGCGATGACACAAAAGGCAGGAGCTGTCAAGCTAGCAGATTGAAAAGGCTTTCCACTAATGAGCTCAACCTGAGCGATTAAGGAGCGTAGAATGTCTGTTTCAAAAACACTATTAACACCTAGCTTTAAGCTCATCACCCGCTCAAGACCAACGCCCGTATCAATCGATGGTTTGGGCAAAGGATTCATTTGCCCTCCCTGCTCACGGTTATACTGCATAAAAACAAGGTTCCAAAATTCTAAAAAACGCTCCCCATCAACATCTTGATCAGGACGCGAAGCAGAGCCGTAGCCAGGCCCACGATCATAGAGCAACTCAGAACAGGGACCACACGGACCAACTTCCCCCATTTCCCAAAAATTGTCTTTCTCACCAAAGCGTGAGATCCGTCCAGCAGGCACGTATTGCTTCCATAGTTCAAACGCTTCATCATCTTCTCGGAAAACAGTGGGGTAAATTCTCTCAGGATCAAATTGGAAAACATTCGTTGCTACTTCCCATGCAAACTTAATAGCCTCTTTTTTAAAATAGTCCCCAAATGAAAAGTTACCTAACATTTCAAAAAAAGTCAGATGTCGACTCGTATGCCCAACATTTTCTAAGTCATTATGCTTTCCTCCAACCCTAACGCATTTCTGGCTCGTTGCTGCCCGGCTATAATCCCGCATACTTGCACCTAGGAAAACATCTTTAAATTGGTTCATTCCTGCATTAGTAAATAATAAAGTTGGATCATCGTGAGGAACAACGGGTGAAGAGGGTAAAATGGAGTGTCCGTGATCTTTGAAATATTTGAGAAATTGGCGGCGTATATCTTGTGTGCGCATGATTTTCCTTAAAAAAGCTTATAAGATGCTAATATTATATGATAATGAGAGTGAGTTAGCAAGAACATGCTTGGTAAATAGAATTGATGAAGGAGTACCCGCTTTAGATAAGGAACTTTACTTGACTCTTTGAGATAGGATTATCTTAGATGCTTTGTGAATAAAAATTAGTGGCTAACTTGCACCCGTCTTTCTTTTTAATTATTTTTTTTCTTATCCTTCCCTTCTTCATAAGTTTTCCGAATCGGCTTCTCGATAAAGCGTTTTCGCTCTAACTCCGCCCAGTTGATTGGATGAGATGTTGGACTCGCAGAACTTTTTTCAGGTAAGTTTTTTAGATTCAAAAACCTAAGATATTGCAGATTGAGATAATCGCGCGCAGCTTCGGTTTTTTCTTTGATTACCCCAAGGTTATATTTGCTATTCTCCTGCAAATCTTCAATAGGAGGGATTTTTCGTCGTACAGTATTAGGCAAGCGAAGAAGGCCGATCAATGCAGTTGTTGTCCAAGAAGCACCAATTTTAGATAAAATCATGTCAGTAATTTTTTCTAATTGCTTTAAATTTTTAACTACAGCCGCCTGATCATTCGATATTTTATCAAGAATATCTCTACTATGCACAAAAATTTCAGACACGCTATGATTATCTCGAAAAGCTGTGCATGCATCTGCGAAGTGAAGCGTAAAACTCCCTATCGCTTTAAGAATTTCCCATAAACATTTTAACAACCTTTGCGCTAGAATGGGATCTTGCGCTCGAGCTATTTTAGCAAGATAGACTTGAGAAGGTGAACGATAGATGGAGGCGTTAAGACCCTGCCATGTTTTTCCTCTAATAGCTACGTAGGAACGTCCTTTAAAGATCTTTTTTATACGATTAGCTTGTTCAACAATCCGCAAAATGTCCTCTGTGCAACGTAAAATAGAGGCGCTGCCAAAAATAATGCGAGCTGTCATTTGCACAGTCGGACGATCTCCGACTAGTACATCTAATATATTTCCGGCTAATAGAGGAGCTAAATTTTGAGGTTTGCGAAATAATCGAATTTTTCTAACGACTAAACTTGTCTTCAAAAAAAATTCGGCGGGAATTAACGCAAATTTCGTGATCGAATGGTAGCCAGGCGTAAGCGCTTGTATCGACTCTCTGACGATTGGAATTGCCATAAGCCTATGGATATTGAGGGTAAATGTAAAAACAAATTACTACTTACACTCATCTTCCTATTTTATAAATTAAATTAGCAAGAAGAGTATCGTGGCAAAACAGCAATTACCTATACAACCTGCAACCAAGCCAAGTTTTTTGCTTGCTTGATTTCAGAATCAGAGGTAGATTTGTAGAATCTAAAAGTATTCTAAATTTGGCTATCCTTTCTAAACGGCTCATTCACTACACCCTTAGAAGGGAACTACGCTAAAACCTTTAACCAAGAGCAAAGCATGCAAGCACATTCAAACCTGGATCCCGATTTGAAGCAAATCCTTTCTAAGACAGCCAATACCATACGCCAACTTACGATTGATGCTGTACAGAAAGCAGATTCAGGTCACCCGGGACTTCCTATGGGATGTGCAGAGCTAGGTGCTTATTTGTATGGAGTTGTTTTAAAACAGAACCCAAAAAACACGCATTGGGTTAATAGAGACCGCTTTATTCTATCGGCCGGACATGGCTCTATGCTCTTGTATTCTTGTATGCATCTTGCTGGCTTCAATCTTTCCTTAGAAGATATTAAAAATTTCCGACAGCTCCACTCAAAAACTCCAGGACATCCCGAATCTCTAGATACAGAAGGAGTAGAAACAACAACAGGGCCTTTAGGCCAAGGGTTTGGCAATGCTGTTGGACAAGCTTTAGGCTTTAAAATCTTAGCAGCAAAATTTAATACCGAAAGATATAAGCTTTTTACGAACAAGATCTTTGTTCTCATGGGAGATGGCTGCGTTATGGAAGGAGTCACCTCAGAAACATCGTCCTTAGCCGGCACGCTCCGCCTTGATAATTTAGTCGCGGTATACGATTCAAACCAGATTTCTCTTGATGGCCCAACATCTGAAAATCTCACCGAAGATACAAAATTACGTTACCAAGCGTACGGATGGGATGTCTTTGAAATTGACGGTAATGACCTTGAAGCCATTCATGGTGTATTCAATCATATTAATGAGAGACAAGCCAGACCCGTTCTTATTATTGCCCGGACAATCATTGGCAAAGGTTCTCCTAATAAGGCTGGCACCAATAAAGTTCATGGTTCCCCCCTTGGACCCGAAGAAGTTAAAGCGACAAAGGAAGCACTAGGATTACCTCAAGAACCTTTCTACATCCCTCAAGTTGTCATCGATTTTTTTCAAAACAAACTACTGAAAGATGCTGACCTAGAAAAGCAATGGAAAAACACCTTTGATGCATGGGCAAGAGAAAACCCAGATCTTCTTAAAGAATTTGAGGTGATGACACATCACCAACTTCCTGACAATTTAGAGGAGATTTTAAAAGCGGTTGAAATTAAATCACCTGTTGCAGGCCGTAAAGCCTCTCAAGATGTATTGAATGTTCTTAGCACCCATCTCCCATTTCTTTATGGTGGATCTGCCGACTTATCCATCTCTGATTTAACCATGATGAAGCAGTTCGGAGTGATCGATAAAGATCATTTTAAAGGGCGCAACATTAAATATGGGGTGCGAGAATTTGGCATGGCGACGATGGCAACCGGCCTTGCCCAAACAGATATGATTCTTCCTCTTATTGGTACGTTTCTTACTTTTTCAGATTATATGCGCAATGCGATTCGATTATGCGCTCTCATGAAACGACAAGTGGTCTATCAATTCACCCATGATTCTATCTTTCTTGGTGAAGATGGCCCTACACACCAGCCAATTGAACATTATGCTGCCCTAAGAGCCATTCCTCAATTGCAAGTGATCCGCCCAGCTGACGCTAACGAAGTCAAAATGGCGTGGATTGCATCCCTTCTTTACAAAGGGCCTACAGCGCTTTTGCTCTCTCGACAAAATTTACCGGAAGTCGCCGGTACCAATGTTCCTTATTCAGAAGGCGTTGGCCGTGGGGCATACATCATTAAAAAAGAAAAAGAGGGTAAGGCTGACTTCTTACTAGTTGCGACAGGGTCTGAAGTTTGGCTTGCCATGGATGTTGCCGCAGAACTAGAAAAGCTTGGCAAAAATGTGCGTGTCGTCTCTTTCCCTTGCTGGGAGCTTTTTGAAAAACAAAATCCTGAGTATAAGGCTAGCATCTTTGGTGGAGACCTTGGAAAAAGGATCAGCATTGAGGCAGGCGTTGAGCTTGGTTGGCATAAGTATATTGGTTCTGATGGCATTGCAATTTGCATGGAAGGCTTTGGAGCTTCAGCACCTTATAATGCTTTGCAGAAAGAATTTGGTTTTACAGTAGAAGATATTTTAGCGAGAATCTTGTGAATCAATCATTATTAATTAATGCCCTTTATTGCCGCAATCAATCTCGGCCTCCTGTCTGGTTTATGCGACAAGCAGGCCGATATTTACCTGAATATCGGAAAATACGCGAAAAGCATTCATTCCTTGACATGTGCCATACTCCAGAGCTGGCAGCTCAGATTACCAAATTACCTATCGACTTAATCGGGTTTGATGCCGCTATTGTTTTTTCTGATATTTTAGTCATTCCTGAAGCTTTAGGGCTCGGCCTCCATTTTGAAGAGAGCAAAGGACCTATTTTCGAGCGACCGCTCGAAACGGTAGAAGATATCCATAACCTACCTCGTATTCGAGTCAATGAAAGCTTAGATTATGTGGCTAAAACTATTAAGCTTTTAGTTCAGGATTTAGACGTACCTTTGATCGGCTTTTCAGGAGCCCCTTTCACCCTTGCAAGCTACATGATTGAAGGCAAAACAAGCCGCGATTTTAAAAAAACTAAACAATGGATGGTCAAACAACCAGATAGCTTTCATTTGCTATTGGATAAACTCACCGACTTAGTGATTGACTATCTTAACCTACAAATTGATGCAGGAGCTCACGCTCTTCAAATTTTCGATTCATGGGCATGGATTTTAAATGACCGTTTTTTTGAAGAATGCTCAAATTTCTATTTAAGAAAAATACTCGCCAACCTGAAGGATCGCTCCATTCCCGTTATTTTTTTCTGCAGAGGTTCCTCTGTGTTTGCTCCCCTCATTGCTCAGTCGGCCCCTAACGCGATTAGTATTGATTGGAACGCTAACTTGAAAGCATTAAGGGCCGTTTTGCCCTCGTCTATTGCCTTGCAAGGAAATTTAGATCCCGATCTCTTTTACGCCAAGCCGGAAATATTAGAAACTCATGTAAATCAGCTACTTAAAGACATGCAGGGAGACAAGGGTTATATTTTTAATCTTGGACATGGCATTAAACCAGACACACCCGTTGACGCAGTAAAGGCAGTCGTTTCCAGTGTCAAAATGTCGCCTTATTGACTTTTCTTAAAAAAATAATTATACACAAATAAAAGGTATCTTCTTTACTTTGAGGATCCTTTTATTTTATAATGAAGTCAGGGTTGTCTTGGCTATCTATAATTACCTTAGAAAATAAGGGAGTTATCTTATGTTAAACTGGGCAATTACCTTTTTAATCATTGCGCTTATTGCAGCCGTTTTAGGTTTCGGTGGCATCGCTGGCGTCGCTACCGAATTTGCTAAAATACTCTTTGTTATTTTTATCATTCTTTTTATTGTATCTTTGATTTTTGGTTACAGAAGAGTTCCTTGACCAAATCAGCAAAGTTCAATATTTAAGAAGACTGAAAAAATGACAGAGATTGTGCATGATTTCTCGCATCGCTTTTATTGTTAATTATAACCAATACGAATCCAAATTTTACTTTACTCAGCGACTAGCCGAAGCGCTTGAGCATCTTGGAATAGAAACGGCCATTGTAGAACTCGATCAAGGAAAATGGGAAAACCATGTTTATCGAGAAATAAGACTTTTCGAACCTGACTTCACTTGCTCTTATAATAGCTTCTTAACATTAAACGGGCTCTATCCGTGGGATCTCATGCGCCTTCCTCATCTAGCTATCATGCTTGATCCTGCTTTTTATTCTGCTGATTTTGTAAAAAGCAACTATGTCTTTCTTTCAAGTGTTGATAAGCAAGATTGCCAATGGCTTAGGGATAATCATTTTCAACGTGTTTTTTTCTTACCCCATGCTGTAGAAAGTACAGAGCTTGAATTTACCTCTTCTAAGCCTTACGATGTAACATTCTTAGGAACATTCACCGATTTTCAAGCTATAAAAATGACATGGGAAAGAGAGCTTTCTCCCGGCTTAAGCAAAGTCATCAGTGATGCTGCCGCAAAAGTTTTAAGCGATACTAAGACCTCATTGTTACAGGCATTATCTGAAAGCTTTCACTCATCGGGACTTAATCCTAGCGGTGTCGATTTTAAAAGGCTCTTCTTTTTTTTAGACAACTATACTCGAGGGAAAGATCGTTTTGAAATGATCAACAGCATTCAGGATGCCGAAGTTCATCTTTTCGGAGAGCCTTCTTGGAATAATCCTTTCGATGAAATCACATGGTCTTCTTATCTCAAAAACAAGAAAAATATTAAAATTCATCCTCCTGTTTCCTATCCAGAATCCCTTCAAATCATGAAGCAAAGCAAAATTTGTTTAAATAGCATGTCTTTTTTTAAATATGGATCCCATGAACGAGTCTTTAATGCTTTAGCTTGTGGAGCACTGCCTTTGACGATGGAAAATCTTTTTATTGAAGAAGCTTTTCGAATAGGAGAAGAACTTATCACCTACGTTCCTGGTCATTGGTCTTCAATCAATGAAAAAGTTAACCACTATTTAGAAAATGAAAAGGAAAGGCAGAGGATCGTTGAAGCGGGTCACCGGAAGGTGATGACCCACTATACTTGGGACCATTGCGCTCAAACACTCCTTGCTCATGCTTCAAAGATCCTTCCAACCATCTTACCTAATGACTAAGAGTCTATTCACAGTTGAACTTTATGTGCGGAAACTCTTTTTTTAGCCTTCTCACATGACGTGCTTGTAGTCCTTCATGGAGCGTTAAAGTAAGCTCCTCTAGGGACAATTTTTCACACAGCTCTTTCGCATCTTCATAGCTTAAGCAGGTTTCGATAAAATGGAGGGACTTTACGGAAGGGCTTAAGTTTAGTAGTTGAATCCTAGATACTTCTGTGTGTTCGAATGTGAAACTTGTAATGTTGTCAAAAGATAAATCGAGATCTAAGCTATCGAAACGCCCTGCAAACGTCACTTCCTTAAGCGATGGGAATTTTTTAAGCTGCTTAATAACTTCTCGATCGATTCGGCCTACGAGTCGAAACGAGTAAATATCCCAATTTGTGGGTATTTTTTTTAGACCTTTATCAATACGATATCCTAAGTTAATATTGAAAGGTTTAAGTCTTGGAAAGTCTTGCTCCTTATAAACAATAGAGACTAGGCTATCTAAATGAAATACTTCAAATGTAGTTGGCTCTATGTCGATATCCCGGCCTATGTCTTGCAGCATTTCGCAATTCCAAATAAGGCTTGCGTGTTGTATGTGTTGATACAAAAGTGTAGGTCTCGCAGTGAGTTGCTCTCGATAGAATTCTTTCGATTTTTCATCAGTACCTCTCAACCAAATATCAGAAAACCAACGACTAAGGAAATCAATAGCGTCTGCTTTTATCTTTTTCAATCCAAAAATCTTTGCTGCGTCATAAATAGAGAAGACGTTGTCATTATTAAAAGAAACATTTTTTTCAAGCAGATGAATGTTAACAATGTCTAAGAAAGATTCTTGCGTCAACTTACTAAGTTCATCCTCTATTGAATCACCTATATAATTAGAGAAAAACTTTTGTAATCGCCTTGTAGAAATCAGAAAGGATAAAGCACCATCGCTCAATTGAATGGTATGCTTGCCGCTAGTCATTAATTCTAAAGCATCCTCGCTAGCCATTCCTCCTAAAAGATAGAATGCATTTTTATCATCTTTATTTCTTAAACAACCAGAGATTATCCGTTTGCAAAGTTCTGGTTCTGAGGTGATTAAAAAACGCCAACATTCTTTAATCTCTTTTGTAGAAGACTGATCATTTAACAATTGGTAAAGATTGGCTAGCTCTCTTGCTTTAAGATCGCCCTGTAACAGATCGTCCACCTTATCATGAATACCATTGGTAAAGCTACCTTGTTTAGCAAAAAAATCTAACGTTTTAGCTCCGAAATTTTTCTCTATTGTTTGATTTAAAAAGTCAGCTATCCTTAGAAGGTTATATCCATAATCTCCTCTAGCTAGTTTAAAAAGCTCATAAAAAGAATAATCCTGTTGATGATCTAGTAACCACTCTTCGCATGTCTGTTTTATTCGTGCCACCCAGTGATCATCATGCAAATAATCAGCACTAAGATCAGGATTTAAGTAATTGATGATTGCTAAAAGAGGGCTAATCTGCGATCTTTCCAACTTCTCTCCAAGAGAATCCCATTCAGCTTCACTAAGAAACCAAGTGAGTGTTTTCCATGGGATAGGAAACCCCTCACAAGAAAGTTCACCGCTCCAAAACTCAATATAAGTTGGCTGGAGCCTAGTATCAAAATAGGAGAAAAAGGAGGTAAGAAACATCCGATTAGTAGGCAATGTTTTACCTTTATAAGTCAGAACAAAATCGGAGTGATCTCTCAAAAAATCGTAGGCTTCACCAGGATTTAATGGACTATATAACTCACGAAAAGCAGAAGGGTCTGTTTCTCCCATTTTAAGCATTACTTTAAAGTACTTTGATTGATCAGATGTCATCATTAGTCTGTAAAACTCTTTTTTAGACAAATATGCGCCGCCCATCGCGCTGTACTTTCTACCTACAAGCTTCTCTCTTAATTGTACCAACAATTCGGCTAAAACATTTGGGTCTTCTTCATGAAGATACCTATCATATAAATTGCCCTCTGCGCCTAAAAAATCAAAAAAAGCTTCATCCAGTAAATAACTAATGAGATCGGTTGGAACGATATCGCTAACAAGCAGTGTTAGACTGTCCAAAGTCCGATCCACTGAATCTAGGTATCTCATTTTTTTATCATAGGCGAATCGTATTAAGTCTGATCGCTTAAAATAATTTAAGTCGCTCGTTGAGAGAGGGCCAGGGTAATCCTCCCCCTGGATATGAGAAATCTTTCCTTTTATATTCATTTGTTTTGTGTATTGCCTTGACGAGCTAGCATCCCGCCTCACATCATAGTAAGCCACAATTAATTTTAGCGAATTCTCATCGAAGGATACTTGGCATCGATCTTGTGGGGCCTTCCCTAAAAAAAGCATCGCCACTTTAGGCACTCTTAACAGAAGTTCGCGATGAACAGGAAATAAGCCTCCATCAATCCACAGGTTAGCATTCTGCTTAGCTTTAAAAAAATCTAACACAAATGTTTGATCAAAAGCTGGGATGAAGGCATCTAAATCTTTATCCTCATTTAATGCGTTATTTAGGGCCTCTATAAGAAATTGGTTATGAAAGAGCTTAGTATAGGTTAAGCAAGTCGACCAATTCAGGTTAGAAGCTTCAGCCTGCTCTTTCAAATAATCAATGGTTGGATTAACATATGATAAACACTCTTTGATATCTTCTCTTGCAAAGAAAGAGACGTAATCATCTTTATTACTCCCAAATAACCGATCATAAATGGCTTCTTGATTGGCATCTTCTTCCAAAGCTTGTTGCCAACCATAGTTTTTGACGAGTTTAAAACCTTCTTCTACGCTAAAATGCCGAATCAAGAAGGATATACAGTGGGCCTTTAATCGATCAACTGTGTTTATTTGCCTCTCTTCTAATTGAGTCACCAGCCTTCTATAAATATCGAAATTGCTTTTATTCATAAGAGTGGATGAAGTCTTTCCTGCTTGAATGCAATAAGACTCTTTAAATTTCTTGTCGAAAATCCTACCTGCTGTCATCCCTAGCATGAGACAGATAGACTTTTTAAAGACCATAAGCTCTGGAAGAGTTAGATCCAACTCCTCCACCTGAAGGCCAGGGTAAACATACTCCACGATTAACGGATACCAGTTAGGGTCCTCTATGAAGGATATTAACTGCGCCAATGAAAGTTTATCTAGGCACTCTTGGCCCAAATTTCCATCACGCTGCTGTAAAGAGCTTTTAAAAAGCTTTAAAAATGAATTTTTTTCATCGGATAAATCTTTTGATGCTTCGGTTTGATGTTCTGGATAAGAAGGAGTATTATTATCACTTACCTCTTCATCAGGTTCTTCACCTATCGAGGAATCTTCTGATTCCTTGGGATCTTCCGTGATTGATAGTCTCGATCCATGATCGGAATCATTTCCCCTCACATGATTATCTTGAAACCGACTGCGAATTTGAGTCATTTTAGATGTTTCTGTTAGTACTTTCGCCCGGAGCTTACGTTTAAAACAATAAGAAGTGATATAAAAGCCAATTGGGGTAAGAAGTAAGGCTAGTTTAGAAATTTTTTTTTCACGATCGCTGAGAGATTGGCCAGATTGAAGCGTAAATGGATTAAAAATATGGTGAAAAAAATCGTAAATTATCATCTTAAACCTCCGTATTAAGGCCATTTATTAAAGAAAGAAATCATTAATTTTAGATAAAGATTGAAAGATTTACCCAAACAACCCCGAATCATCTTACCTAACGACTACGAGTCTATCCACAGTTGAACTTTATGTGCGGAAATTCTTTTTTTAGCCTTCTCACATGACGTGCTTGTAGTCCTTCATGGAGCGTTAAAGTAAGCTCTTCTAGGGACAATTTTTCACACAGCTCTTTCACATCCTCATAGTTTAAGCAGGTTTCGATAAAATGGAGGGACTTTACGGAAGAAGTTAAGTTCAGCAATTGAACCCTAGATGCCGAAGTTTCTTCAAAGGTGAAGCTTATAATGTGGCCAAGCGATAGATCGAGACGTGGATCTATCGACTCATTTACAAAGATTATTTTCTTTAACGATGGAAATTTGTTGAGTTGACCCAATAGTACACGATCAATCCGACCGGCATGATTGAGTTGGCTTATTATTAATCGAATCGAAGCGATATTCCAATTCTTAGGAAGCTCTTCTAAGCATTCCTTAAGATCTTGAAGGTTTTCATCATGATCGATTTCGAGGTGGATTTCTTTATTAGAAGCATATGAAGCGATTCCTTTTAAAAGAGGAGCCTGGTTTGCATTAATATTGATGGTAAGAGAGGTTAGGGTAGTAAAACGTTCTAGTCGTTGTTGATCAAGCAGCTCACTATCAACATTAAGCATGGTAGAAGATGGAAGGTTGCCTTGCCAAAGCCTGAAGCGCCCCTGGATGATTAACTTGTCTATTTCTTTCAATCGATCATCCAACAAGCGGGGCCTAGCTATAAGTTCTGCTCGATAAGAAAACACCTTCCAATCATCATATCGTATGATTTCATCTAATCGACTATTTATAAAAGCGACTGCATCTAATTTAACATTGTTTAGCCCAAAAATTTTCGCTAAATCATAAATCTTAAAAACATTGCTATCTTCCAAAACATCTTCATTTTCAAAGAAATGAATTTTAATAAGGTTCAAAAAAATTTCTTTTTCAAACTCGCTAAGAACATCCCTTATTGAATCTTCTATGCGATCAGGAAAGATTTTTTTTAATTGTCTTACGGAAATTAAAAAAGATGACGAACCATCCTTAAAAGAAAGGGTGTACTTACCACTGGTCATGACCTCTAAAGCATCTTTGCTATCCATTGTTTGCAGTAGGTCCAAAGATTCCAAATGATTATTGTTTTTGAAGTATTCTTCTAAAATTGGCTTGCACCGCTCAGGCTCTGAAGCGATTAAAAAAGACCAGAATTTCTTGGTATCTTCACTTGGCGCTTCTTCTCTTAATTGAAAGTAGAGATTGATCAATTGACGTTTATTTAAATTACCTCTTAATAACTCGTCTACTTGGTCATGAATACCATGGACGAAACTGCCATTTTTGGCAAAAAACTCCAGTGTCTCATCGCCAAAGTGATCGACGACTTCTTCGTCTAGCAAATCTGCAGCTCTTAAAAAACCATAGCCTCCATCTTGACGAACCCACTCTAAATATTGGTAAAACGTAAATTGCTTTCGGTGAGCTAACAACCAATCTTCGCAGTTGCTTTTCAGCCTAGCTACCCAATTAGCAGCATTGAAATATTCAAAGCTCACATCAGGATTTAAATACTGCAAAGCTTCCATGAGTTCGCCAATATTGGCATCAGTAATTGGGGGGAATTGGTTTCTCTTAGCTAACGTATGGATCGTTTTTAAAACATCCCATGGAATGGGTAGTTGCGAACAATCAAGTTGGCCAGCTTGGAACTGGGCATGTGAGCGTTTCAGAATAAAATCAAAATAAGAAAATAAAGAAGAGAGAAAAAGTTGATTTGTTGCCACCATCTCATTTTGAAAGGTTAAGAAGCAGTCGCTATAAAGCTCGAAAAACTCATCACAATTATCCGCTGACATATATTGATACATTGAAGGGAAAACAGAGACACCCTTTGTTTGTGACAATGCTAGCATCACTTGATAATATTTATACTTGTCCGTCAAAATCATCAAACGATAAAAATCTTTCCTAGGAAATTCTTTATTATGAACAAAAGCATCTTCAAGCTCCTGAAAATCTTCTAAAATTAACTTAGGATCATTAGTATTTATATATTCATTATAAATTTTTTTATTCTTTTTAAATTTGTCTGCGAACCAATTAGACCTATTAATTTTATTATAATCTAATAATCGAGTGAGTAAGGGAACTAAATTTAAGGAATAGGCGACAGAAAATAGATCGGAATGTTTAAAAAAAAATAGTTGGTCATAAGTCAATAATCTTTCAAACCTCTTAATAGAAAACTCCTGCCATTCTACTTGATGGCTATTCAAGTAACGATGGGTTCGTACAGCTAAAAAGGAGACAATGAGCCTTAAAGACGATCTATCAAAGGCTGTGCTAGAAATAATAGCATCCTTGCCTCCTAAAAATAGAGTATCCCATTTTGCAAAAGCCAATAAAAACTTTTCATGAATGGGAAACTTTGCCTCATTAATAATTAGGATGTTATCATATTTTTTTTCAAAGAATTCTAAGACAAGAGCTTGGTCCAAGGCTGGCACAAATACTTCTAAATGTTGGTTTGAATCCAACGCAGTGTGTATGGCTTCTATAAGTAATTCGCGATAGAAAAGTTTGATATATCTTAAGCAAAGAGACCAATCTAAATTGGCGCTTTCTGCTTGATCTTTTAAAAAATCAATATTAGGAATTGCGTTAAATAGTCGCTCATCTTTTTCAAAGAAAGAGAGATATTGATCTTTCGCTGTTCCAAATAGCTTGTCAAAGAAAATGTCGCGACCTCGTTTTGTTTCTAGTATCCCCTGCCATCCATAGCGAATGAGAATTTCAAAACTTTTTTCAGCATCAAACTCCTTATTCTCAATAACCCCGATGGCACAAAGATCTTTTAATCGATCAACTGTTTCTATTTTTCTTTTCTCTAATTGTAAGATCAATGTTCCAAAACCATCGAAATCTCTATTGTTGATCCAAGAAGGTAACTTACCTAAAAGCATGTAAAGAGACCTTTTAAACAACAAAAGGTGTGATGATGATAGATCTAACTTTTCAACCATTAGCCCTGGGTAAACATAACTTACAACTGCTGGATAATAGTTTGGCTTTTCTATGAAAGCCACTAACTTTTGCAATGACAGTTGAGCTAGAAATTCTTTAACCAATTTTTGATTGATGGATAATAATGCTTCCTCAAAAAATGCGAAAAAGAGCCTTTCATGACGCTCTAGCAGTCCTTTTAATTTAACGCCCAAAGCAGGGCCCTCGCGACCCAAGAAGGCGTTTAATTTTTCTTTCATATCAAGAGCTAAAAACTCTTCTTTCTCTACAAGTTCTAAAAAAGAAAGATCATTAGCATCATCCCGATGCTTAATCTCTTCTTCAGAGGGCATCCATTCTTCTATCGCCTGCGTACTTTCGCGACTAGCCATATCGTCATTCCCACTCTCATTGGAAGGATGACCTGAATTTTCTCTACTTGAAACCTGGCTGCGGATTTGAGCCATTGGGTAGGATTCAGCGCATACTCGGGTATCTAACTTACGTTTAAAGTGATAAGAAACGATATAAAACCCAATTGGGGTAAGGAGTAAGGATAGCTTGGAAATTTTCTTTTCGCGATCACTCAAAGATTGCCCCGACTGAAGGGTAAAGGGGTTACGAAGATGATAGAAGAAATTATAAATTTTCATTTCATGCTTTTTGTAAAAAGGTAATAGCATAAAATTATCTTCTAAAAATAAATAAATGATTAAGGCCTGTATATTCGATACGATGAACTAACAAATAGTGTTAGAGCCTTGCCATTTTAAACTAGGGGGCCCCATTAACAAGACTTATTAACTCATCTTCTGACTTCTTTCGCCTTGTGCAATCAAAGAGAGTGTTGATAACAAAAACCTATAGATGATTTTACTAGGATAACGATGGTATAAACCCAAGAGTGACTCTAAGGCTGATAGCGATTATCTTTGTTTAAAGACTTACATTGTGGGCATCGGTTGATAGGGTCAGGGCTGCTTAAATAGGCGAAATGGCAATATTCACAAATATAAAGTTCCTCGATATGACTTATCGATGGTTTTTTCCGCGCTTGCCAATGCTGGAAAATCCAAACGCTAAAAATGACAGCAAGGGAGCCTCCGAGATAAAGCATTGTCGCGTGAACAGCTGTGATTTCAAACATGCTCATCTTCCTGTGGATGAAAATGAAATTCTATTTCTCCTAAGGACATAAAGTTCCCATGGGCTACAAATTCAAGCTGGCTAAGTAGCTCAATGGCTCTCTTATCTAGCTCTCGGCAACCTGAAGAATGAACAAGCTCAGCCCAAAATACGCGACCGCTTCTATCATCTACCTGTACGCGAAAGATAGCGATCCCTTTTTCGTTAATGTCGTTTGTTGGCAATAATGTTTTATTCGTGATTTCTCGCCCAGAAAGTTGATGGCTTAAAACCACCTCCAATGGTAGCTTAGCTCTCTTTGTAAAAGGATTTTCAAAAAAAGGCTCGATGATTTGATCCCTAAGAAAAAGGAGTTCTTGATCGAATGTTTTCGTTAATGCCATTTGGGGAATAGAAAAGTTTTCCTTCAGGTCAGGGCCACTAACAACAGAACGATCTAAGCAAGTTTTGATCGTATCTATGCTTAAAGCTCCGGTTAAATCACTCTCTACTTTAAATTCGATCATTGGCTGACATTTTAAAAAGAAATTAAATTCTTTAATACTAAACAAAAAAAGAAACGAGATATGGACAATCGTTGCAATGCAAAACGCGATTAGAAGGTCCTTGTTAATCAACCGATGGCTATCCCTATAAGCTACAAGAATTTTGTTTGACACGTACTCGTAAGCCAACATGATCAATTCTCAGGTTTAAATACTAATCGTAAGCGATCGGTTAAGCCTTGCAATTCATTAAAGGTTTTTAAGAAAAGACCATACTCTACCTGTTTATCGACACTTAAAACAATCGTGGGTAAAGCATTCGGATATTGCTTTTTTATCTTTTGAATTTCTTGTTGGACTGTTTCACGCAGTGAACCTAAATCAACGATTATTTTTTTAGAACCAACAAAAAGAACATTTTGAGCATCCATTACAACTAAAATTTGTGTCGTGAGAGGAGTGGCATCATTTTTTATGACAGGGTTTTCAATATTTAATGATTTTAAAGGTAAGATGTCCGATGTAACGATAAAGAAAATAAGCATCAAAAAAATGACATCGACAAGCGGCGTAAGGTCGATAAGAGAAGTGCTTGCTTTTAAGTTTGCTTTAAATTTCATAGGTCATATCATCGCGATAAAGGACGAGATCAACGATTTCAGATGAGGTGGTTTGAATTTCTAATACAAAGCTTTCCACACGGCTGACAAGGTAATTATAGGCAATGACCGAAGGAATCGCTACCACTAGCCCTGCTGCTGTTGTTACAAGGGCATATTCCATTGCTTCCCCAATGCGATTAGCCGAAATATCAACAAGGCCACTCGTACGCATTTCCGAAAATGCTTGTATAAAACCTAGGACCGTCCCAAGCAGGCCAATCAATGGGGCAATATGGGCAATGATTGATAAAATTTTGGCATTTCTTTCTAAAGCCGCTATTTCGACCAATCCTGCCACCTCCATAGCAGATTCAATCTGCTCACGTCCTCGATTATGCTTTAAAAGACCTGCTTTTAAAATGGAGGCAATTGTACCCCCTACTTGCTCACAAACTTTGATAGACTCAATAAAGTTTCCATCTTGGATCGATTGACGCAACTGAATAATCAAATGGTTTGTATTGCGTTCTGATTTTTTTAAGAAAAGCAACCTCTCGATAAAGATGGAGAAGCTAATCACCGAACAGCCGATAATAATCATTAAAATGAGATTCCAGCCAGAAGTTTGGTAGGCTAATAGATCAATAAAAACCATAGTGACTTTCCAATTTTTCTTTTGCTTTCTGTGCCCAATCGCCCCCTTTAGCCACAATCGTTTCTAATTGACGCTTAGCTAAATGTGGCTTGCCTTGTTGTTCGTAAATTTCTGCGCGAAAGAACATGGCTTTAATCCGAAGGGAGGAAGCTAAATCGCAATTAATAACTTGAGAAAGAAGCAGCATCGCCTCTTCTAAGAAGTTCATTCGTTGGTAACATAGAGCTTGGTTGATGAGTAGCTCTAATCTCTCATGGCTATTTAAAATATTACCTCCACCAGCATCACAAGCTTTTTTTAATAAGTCTAAAGCTTCCGCAAAATGCTCTTTTTCAACGGCTGCTAGCCCCTTTATTTCATAAAGCTTTGCCAGATAGTAGCTTTTGGTAATGTTTGCTTCCTCGTAGCGCTTTCTAGCTTCTGAAAAAAGCGCATTTGCTAATGAATCATTTTGATGCATTAAATAGATCTTCACTAAAGTGTAGTAGCATTCTTCTTCAAATAAAGAAAGGATTTCTTTCTCTTTAATCGCTTGGGCATAAGGATGATTTTGAGTAAACTCCCCTAACGTGCGTTTTATAACATCACTCGCATACTCAAGAAATATCTCCCTTTTCGCACCAAAAGACTCTAACGCAATCGTTAAATTAGCTAACGCTCGTTCTAAAATGGAGCGATAACGCAACCTACTATAATACTCCCATCGATCTTGCGGGATAAGGTCTTTCGAAGCAAGGGAATCAAAGTTACTTTCAACTTGTAAAAAAGCTTCAATAGCTTGTGTCAAATTTTTTTTGCTCACCCACTTCCCTTGCGCATTCTTCCTATCTCTTTTTAGATCCAAACCTAATAAGTAAGCGGCATTGAGGATATAATATGATTCTGGAAATAGTTCCTTCATGCGCTGCAAATGCTTAATTGCTTTGCGGTCTCCTTGCAGGTATACTGGATAATCATAATAGTTAAAGTAACACTCCGCTGCTAAAGAGAAATTGGGATAGCCTTCGAAAACCAGCCTTTGGTAATTTTGCACCTGTTCATCTGTCTTTTTTGCGGCTTTTGCGCTTAACGCTGCACCGTAATAACCTTGGGCTGCGATATCCGTGTTGACAAAACGTTGAGCTAAAAGAACAAAATTTGCTTCGGCCTTAGCAAAATTCCCTCGATAGTAGTAAAGCTGAGCCAGCAATAGTTGAGTCTTATCGGCACAAAGCCCATGCGCATATTTATGAAGTCCCTCCTCTAGCACCTTGCACGACTGCTGAATATCAACTTGTTCTCTGATCTCGTACTCCGCTAAAGCTTTCAAATAATACAATTCTAGGGGGTCTTCATATCGATCTAAAGCAAGGGTTCTAATACCATATTCCAGCCATTTAATGGCTTCCAAAATGGCATCTGGCGTTTTCTGATAAAAGTAAGATAAAGCTAAGTATTTTAAAGCTTCAAGTCGCCTGATTTCGTTTGGATAGGATTCCAAGAACTGCTGAAAGTAATTAGCCGCCTTTTTAAAATGTTTTTTTGATTTGAGGTCTTTTTCTTTTCTTTTTTGGTCATGCCCTTCTTCCCATTCATTTATTCCCCTCGCAAACCAGTAGTCTGGCAGGTCACTTTCTTCTAGCTTATTCAAAAGCTTGGAATAGCGTTTTTCTCGTTCTTGATACTCTAAAGCCGCCTTGGCTTGCAGCAATAAGGCTTGCTTTCTGCCATCTTCTGTTGTAAGGGGCGTTGTATCCAATAAAAGTTGGTTTGCCTTGTGATACGCCTCTTCGTCTGCGTAGTATTTTCCTTTGCTGATCAAAGCCTTTATATAAGAAAGTAAAACTTTTTCTTGAGGATTTTCTGCATATAACTGTTTAAAGCATTTTTCAGCCTTTTCATATAAATACCGCTTATCTTCATTTTCATTTTCAGCAACAATAGAGTAACTCCATCCTAGCTGATAGAGGGTATCCTGATACCAAGGAGCTAAGCTTGCATTTTTGGTGGGAAGAGCTTTTTCAAAACTAGCAATGGCGTGATTGAAGTCTTTCTGCCTATAAAAAAGATCCCCTTCAAGAAACAAGAGTTCGCCTAAAGCTTCTGGAGACAGTTGCTGGCTTTTAAACTGAGTGATTAATTGTTGTGCTTTTTCATAAAAACCCTGTTCAAGATCTATTTTAATCAAAAAGCAAATAGCCCTTTCTTTATGTTTACTTTGTAACTGCACAATTTCCTGAAACAAACTTTGAGCTTTGACATAATCTTTATTAAGAAAATGATTAGTCGCTAAATCAAATAAAATTTGTTCATTTTTAGGTAAATCTTGTAATAAGCTAATTGCTAAATAATATTTCTTTAGTTGCTGGTAAGAAAGGGCTAAAAGATGCTTTTCATGTAAATTTAAACCTTGTTTTTCCAAAAGAGCGATTGCTTCTTGATATTTTTTGATTTGAAAATAGCTATGCGCTAAAGCAAACCGATCGATCGACAAATGGGGCTGGGAGCTGTTCTCATAAACCTGTATGGCCTTTTCATATAACCCAGCATGATAAAAATCCTGCAGAGTTAAAGTTTCAGCACTAAGTGGATGTAGTGAAAGGAATAAACCAAATATCGAAACCGCTTTTGTTAATACACTTTTCATAATCGAATGATTGAGTCATTTAACATGCTAGCATATTTTATTTTAGAAAAATAACGTAGCCTTTTTAAATTTAGCTGGTGCAAAAAAACGTGCTAAAGATTTGATAATGGCAAAATTTAATGCATTTTTTGAATGTTTTTTTTAAATTTAAAAGAAAAATGTTGCACAATATATCCTAAAGATCATATTCAGTAAATCGATATGAACTCAAAAACCTAAGGAGGAGTTACTAGCATGGCATTGAAAGATACCATAAAGCAAATGAGAGAGCTACTTAATGGAATTACGTATGACCTAGAAAAAGCAGAAGGTGGTAATAAAGCAGCTTCTCAGCGCGTACGTACAGGCACAGTTAGACTTGAAAAAATAGCAAAACTTTATCGTAAAGAATCTATTAAGACAGAAAAAACGACAAAAGGACCAAAGAAAGCAGCTCCTTCAGCAAAAAAAGCTAACGCAAAAAAAGCAGCACCAGCTCCAAAGAAACCAGCTTCTTCTAAAAAGCCTGCAACAAAAAAAGCAATTAAGGCTAACCCTAAAGCTAAAGTGCATAAGGCAAGACCAAGCGCTTTATCTTTTAAAAAACCAACCGCAAAGCTTCCTAGCAGAAGAGCTTTTCAATAAGCTAAAGAATCGTCTGTGAAATGGGGGGCATTCACCTCCCCTTTCTTTCAAAAGTTCATGTTTCCTCAATCTCTATAATCCTCTATAATCAGATGTTTTTTAAAACATCTAATTCTTATGACCAAAAAAGTACAGCTTATTGACGTTGCCATCACTTCTCTTTCCAAGGAGGGAAATGGCCTGGGTATCTATGGAGAACATAAAAAGAAAATTGAAATCCCCTTCACTTACCCAGGGGACATCGTCACTGCGCAAGTAACAAAAAAACGAAGACAAAAAAATGAGGGCCGCCTTGTGGAGATTCTTCAAGCAGCCCCTGATCGTATTGAACCTCGGTGTCCCCATTTTGGCAGTTGTGGGGGATGCCGCCTTCAACATTTTTCGTATGAAGAGCAGCTCAATCAAAAAGCGTTAAAGATTGAAAATCTGTTTGCACCTTTCATGCAAGAAGAGACACAGGTTTCCCCTATCATTGCCTGCGATCAGCCTTGGGAATATCGCAATAAGATGGAGTTTTCTTTTTCTTCAGATAAGCATGGAACCAAATATTTAGGCCTTATTTTAGCTAATACCCGAGGACATGTTTTCAATCTTAAAGAATGCTATCTTACGCACCCATGGTTTGTACGTACACTGAAGGCTACTCGTGACTGGTGGCAAGAGAGTTCTTTACAAGCTTACCATCCTCCTAGCGACCAAGGATCCTTAAGAACTTTAACGTTAAGAGAAGGAATGACAAGTCAGGATCGGATGGTGATGCTAACTGTTTCTGGCAATCCCGACTTTGCTATCCATAAAAATCAGCTAACTCATTTTGTTGAGATGATTAAAACCGCTAATACAGAAAATCTTCCTTTGAGCATTTTCCTACGTATCCAACAAGCCATCAAAGGAGAACCTACTCAATTTTATGAAATGCATTTAAGCGGTCCTGAGTCTATCCGAGAAGAATTAGAAGTGGGGGGTGTAGCTCTTAAATTTAATATTAGCCCTTCTTCATTCTTTCAACCCAACACTATGCAAGCAAAAAAAATCTATCAACAAGCAATTGAAATGTCGGAAGTCAGTAAAGATAGCGTTGTTTACGATCTTTATTGTGGGACAGGGACTCTAGGACTTGCCTTTGCCAAGCATTGCAAACAAGTAGTTGGGGTAGAAATCTCTCCAGAATCTTCTTTAGATGCACGCACGAATGCCAAGGACAATCAGGCAGATAATGTGACCATATTTACAGGTTCATGCGGAGATATTCTTTATAAAATTCGCGAAGAGAGATCCTTTCCTCCTCCTGATATCCTTCTCCTAGATCCCCCAAGGGTAGGATTAGATCCTAAAGCTCTCGAGGAGGTTAGTGCTCTTAACTGTTCTTCAATCATCTACATCTCCTGCAACCCCGACAGCCAGGCACGTGATACGGCTTATTTTTTAGATAAGGGTTATCGTCTGCTCAAAATTCAACCAGTCGATCAATTCCCTCAAACCATGCACATTGAAAACATTATCCTTTTAAAGAAATAACTATGGCAGATTTTTCCTTCAAAATTTTCAAAGAAGATACTCGCTCTAAAGCACGTCTTGGACTTATTGAGACAGCTCACGGACAAATACAAACCCCCATTTTTATGCCCGTAGGAACACGGGGGGCCGTTAAAACACTTACAAGCCAACAGCTAACTAGCATCAATGCTCAAATTATTTTGGGTAATACTTATCATCTCATGCTAAGACCTGGCGCTGAGATTCTTCAAAAGGCTGGCGGCCTTCATCAGTTTATGAAATGGAACAAACCCATTCTGACAGATTCCGGTGGCTTTCAGGTCTTCTCGCTCGCAGGCCTAAATAAAATTACGAATGATGGTGTCTTTTTTCAATCACATATCGATGGCTCAAAGCATTTTTTAGGGCCTAAAGAAAGCATGCACATTCAAAAATGCATTGGTTCTGATATTGTCATGGCATTTGATGAATGTTCGCCTTACCCTGCTTCAAGAGAAGACGTTGAACAGGCGATGCAGCGCACTCATGATTGGGCCATTCGCTGTCGTGAATATCCTTTAGCACGTCACCAAAATCTTTTTGGTATTATTCAAGGAGGCGTTTACCCTGACCTTCGGCAAGCTTCTGCAGAATATCTCAACCGCTTAGATTTTGAAGGTTATGCTATTGGTGGCCTATCGGTTGGCGAACCAGCTGAGGTGATGTATGAAGTTTTAGATCATCTTGAACCATTTTTACAAAAAAATAAACCTCGTTATCTGATGGGTGTCGGCACCCCCCGCAATTTAATAGAAGCAGTGATGAGAGGCGTTGACATGTTTGATTGTGTCATGCCTACACGCAATGCACGTAACGGTACCGCTTTCACCTGGCAAGGTAAGGTTGTGATTAAAGCCGGCCGCTATAGTGAAGACTTTTCTCCATTAGATCCAGAACTGGATTGCTACGCCTCTCAATTTTCAAAAGCCTATATTCGTCATTTACTAAACGTCGAGGAAATTACAGGTCTGACCCTTGTTTCTCTTCAAAATTTAGCCTTTTATCTTGATTTCATGAAATCAATTCGGCAAGCTTTACAAGAAGATAGATTAGATGAGCTATATGCTCGTGTCTGTGCAATTTATCCAAATTAACGAGGACGAATGAAAAAATTTATACCACTTTTTCTGGCTTATTCACTCCCCCTTCTTAGCCAAGAGGCTGATGTACCGCCCCCTACCCAAGGCTTTTCGCAAATGCTCGTTCTTTTTTCAATTGCCTTAATTTTCTTTTATTTTATTTTGTGGAGACCAGAACAGAAAAGACGTAAAGCAATGGATGACTTACGGAATAAGATGAAAAAAGGAGATCGCGTAATTGCTCTGGGTATTGTGGGAACGGTTGCAAAAGTCAATGAGAACACCGTTGTTTTACGTATGGTTGATGGTGCTAAAATTGAAGTGTTAAAAGGTGCTATTAGTGAAGTATCACCTGCAACAGAGGAAGAAACAGCCAAAACCGAGACCGAATAGTCTATGGATGCATTTGAGGCCGCCCGCCATGAAATGGTGGAAAAGACAATACAAGCACGAGGAATCGACGACCCTCTTATTCTAGAGAGCTTCAAAAAAGTTCCAAGGCATGTATTTGTCCCTGCTGATTTACACTATGCTGCTTATTTCGATTCTCCGCTTCCGATCGGAGAGGGGCAGACGATCAGCCAGCCTTTTATTGTAGCATTAATGACAGCTACTGCAAAAATTAATAATGAATCCACAGTTTTAGAAATTGGTACAGGATCGGGTTACGCCTGTGCCATTTTAGCTCATATTGCCAAGCAAGTCTACAGTGTGGAGAGAATTGAAGCACTTGGAAATCAGGCGAAAGAACACCTGCAACAGCTTGGGTTATCCAATATTGAGATAAAAATCGATGATGGTACTTTAGGATGGCCTGAAAAAGGTCCCTTTGATGCTATCATTGTTACAGCCGCCGCACCGATTGTGCCAGAGTCTTTAAAGGCACAGCTTAAGGAGGGAGGACGGCTTATCATACCCGTTGGAGATATGTTTGGACAACAGCTTCTCCGCCTCACCAAGCATAAGGATCAATTGATCCAAGAAATCCTTGAGCCTGTGCGCTTTGTTCCTCTTATCGGTAAAGAAGGTTGGCAAGAGTCGAAGTAACTCTTTTTAATCTAAACTACGCACAACAATAGGAATGAACTGCTATGACTATGAATCTACATTTAGACCTATGCTCTTCCTCAAGTACGAATTCAGAATCAGGCCCTACAAGATCCATCCCCCCGCTTTACCAAGGATCTCGTGCTATACCCATTCGCACCCGCTCATCTACAAACCTTCCTAGTCATCTTCCTAGGCCACCCTCACAATCATTAAGTAGAACTAAAACACTTTCTCCTAAGCGTATTTCACGCTTCTTCTCAACTTCACCTAAAAATCAAGAGTGCTATGAGCAGCTAATTAAAAAAATCAACTTACTTGAACCATTGCAAGAGTCTCTTTCACCTAGAGATTTTTCTTGGAATCAGTTTGTTTCTTATTTATTCAAGCAACATTCCAACCGCGGATATGATATTTTTGCCAAACTTCTTGAAAGATCCGATATCAGCCCGAAAGTCAAAGAGATTTTTATCAATGAATTTTTGAGAGAAATTGACATTGATAAACTTGATGCTTTTTTCCGATTAAAAGGGAATAGGTTTATTAAATTTCACGAGGGAGATGGCTTGAGAGTACACACAGGGCTGCTTGCTCGGTATATCCCTTATTTTGAATCAATTAATGATAAAGATAGAGGAGAAATCAAATTACATTACGGTAACAGGGCCTTGTTCTACACCCTAATAAATGATCTTATTTTTGATGCAGCTATACCTCTATTTTCAAAGCAAGCTCTATTTTCAACAATAGCTTTATGTGATGAATTAGGTTTAACAGAGAAAGCACAGGATCTCATCGAACGGGTAACTGATAGCCATCAACCAGTAGAATTTTTTGATTCTTTGCCATCTCCTTCTATACCCATATTTTTTGCCATTCTTTTGAAATACAGGAATGTTCCCTTAGATTTTACGCATGAGGGCCTTGCTAGGCTTGCGGCATGCAAAGATATTCCCTTAGATGTTACGTACGCGCTCCTTGCTACGTTAGTGGAACGCAAAGACGTTCCTTTCGATTTTAAGCATCCATGGGTTCAAAAATTCCTTGGGGGTGGCAAAAGCCAATTAAACGCATTTTTTGCTCAGCAAGGAAATTTACATATTCATTTTAGCAAAAAGACTATAAAAGTTCATAAAGGTTTGCTAGCTCTCTATATTCCCTATTTTGCTTCTCTAGAAGAAGACAAGTTAGAGCTAAAAAAGATTAAGATTAAACCATTGAATCTCCTCATCTCGTGCGTCTTATTTGAGAAAGAAATAAAGATAAGAAAAAAAAACCTTTATTCTCTATTAGTATTAAGCGATTCTTGGGGCTTACATGAGCTCATACAAAAGTATCAAGATTGGGCCGATGCAAATCTAACACTAAAGGAAAAAGCCAAGATCCTGAGTGAATTAAAGCCAATTCAAGGCTACTTGGATGACTTTAAACTACATCTTATTCTTACGATGGGTGCTGACATTAAAAATCTAAAAAAGCTTGATTTAGCTTTAAAAGATATACGGAAATACACCCTACCCCTTGATATTCCTTTAGACAAACAAATGCATATTATCGAAACATGCGATGAGGTTGAGGAACTATGCATTCATGCTAGTCAACTGCAACCCCTTGAATTTATCAGTAAAAATATCCGTTTCTATAACAACTTAAAACAGTTAATCATACGATTTGATTCATCTACCCCTGACCTTAATCCATCCTGTTTGATACAGTTTGATTCCAATGGGAGGGTAGACATTACTTTAGATGCCTTACTTATCGATACCAACTTTTTAAAATTATTGCCTCAAATGTCATTGATCAAGGCATGTATTTTAAAACAATGTATTTTACAAGAAAAAATCCTCTCTCTCTTTCCGGTAACAATGGAGCAGCTTTCTCTCATCAATTGTTTTAAAGAAGATGGTAAGACAGGATTAGACGAAATCGAAATCCAAATTTTACCATCACGCTTAGAAGTACTTGAGTTAAGTAAAGTTATTCTAGGAGTGAAAAGCTTTCAAAGAATCCAACACCTCCCTTTAAAATTCATTAGTTTAAATGAATGTAGTTTTTCTGGGTCCTTTCAAGATGTCAAACCAATGAAGCTGCTATCTCGTTTAGAACTTAACTCTTGCCGAATGACAAGCGAAGCTTACATGTCATTAAAATCACTAGAGGAGCTAGTTGAGGATCATTCAACTGAAATCATCTAAGTCAATCATAAGCCAAGCCTATGAAGGCTTGGCTAAAAGTAAACCGCATTAAAAAAATCAAATAAGAGGGAGTCAGCATGGTAGCCTTTTAGCATCTGGGTAAATCTCTTGCTTCAATGGACTAGGAACAAAGGCTAGAGCGTTTGGATTTTGTCGATAGGCTTCAACGCATACTTCTTTTGTTCTACAATCGTGTGGAATTTCTTGCAAAGCTAAGCCATTTTTTCTGACTGCTTCCAGGTATAATTGTTCTGTTATAAATTTATCAGGAACCATTTTTAAGGCAAAACCATCTTGCCGCACAGCCTCAAAACATAGCTCTTCTGTTATAAATTCATCTGGAACATGCCCCAAAGCTGAACCTGCTTGTCGTACAGCTTCTAAACACAACGAGAAAAAGCATTTATCTTTAGGAATATTCTCAAAATTGATTAAATTTAAACGCAAAGCCTCTAGAACAACAATTTCTGACGCTTCGAATTTTGGGTCCCTAAGGCATATTTTAAAATGCTTGGATGGCTGATAAACACCATCCTTCCTTTTTGCTATATTCTTTCTTTCACTAGAAAGTGTGTTAATACTATTATTTATTAAAAGCAAAGCTTCCTTTATTTTTGATGAAAGCTGGCTGTTCGCTAGCAAGTCTACAATATTGAGCGAGGAGAACCAAAGATTATTAAAAAGAAATTTTTCGTGTTGAGATGTCAATCGGTCGTGTTTGCGTAGAATATGTTCAACCCAATTCTCGGAAAGGCGGCCATGCCTTTGCAAGCTCTCTAACTTTATCCAATAGCAATTTCCTTGTAACACTCTCCAATGATCTCGATCAAAAAAATAAGTAATAGGGCAGGTAATGATAAATGGAATTTCCTCCCGCAGGATCTTTCGAAAGGGTAGGTCGTCACCTAATATTTTCCACTTCCTACAAACCATTTCAATCGTTAACTGCAGAGAAGGCAGGCTTTGAGATGCATGGGCATGGGTAAAAATTTTCAAAAGTAATTCATCCGGCAGCCTATCTATCGGGCAACTGAGTACATAGCTGAAGTCAGGAACCTTAGAGTCAACTTTTGAAGCCATAACATTCACCTTTCTATGATGATTGCTTAAGTTTGCTCTTCACATAATTAAGCACAAGCTTTTAAAGACCTCAAAAGAACTTGTTATAAGAAAAAGCAGCGAGAATCTACTAAACTTTCGCTAAAAGAACATAGGGTACAAACTATTTATTATGGTTATCCCAAAGTATTTTCTTGGCTAGTTTTACTTTTGCACCTGGCAGTTTAGTAAATCTAACACCTTTTCCAAGGGGCACCATCTAAACTTTTCTTCACAGTATTGAAGTGCTTCTAGGTCAAATTCTTGTGCATCATAAGCCGGTCTACTCCAAAGGCTCGACTCCATGTCCTTGTTTACCGTAAATCATTATATGAACTGGAACATTATTCTGGAATCCAACAATGACATCCCCCGGTTTACCTTTTACTTGTATTGAGCTTAGTTCTTCAGCAAAATAAGTCGTATCGATCCCATAAAATTTAGGACCTTCCCTCTTTTCCACTTGTCTCTTACGTTCTTCCTCATAGATAGCTGTTATTTGTTGTTTATTGACTAAACCAGCTTGAAATAAAATCAAATAGAAGAAATCAGTGCAATTCATGAAAATGGGACCTTTCTCAGAATCGTTAATTCTTTGAAAAAGCTCCGCTTCCTCATCACCGAGGTTGAGCCACTCTAAAAAATGATTCGCTGTGTTTTGCTCTTCAAGTAACTTCATAGTAAGCTCTTTGCCAAAAACAAAAACGCACTTCCTAGCACCGTATACCTGCTCGATATGCATTTCATAGTGAGGGAAGGCCCCTTCAGAAGAGGTAAATAAAGGATGCGGTATCCAAAAGATACGTCCACTCTCACCTACTAACACAAGAGCTTTTTCATAAATTTTTAGGTTGATCTCTTGGTTATTTGTGTTATCAACTTCGATGGTAGAGGGAGTGCTGGCCGATGGAAGGTCTATTTCATCTATATGCAAGGGGGCGTACACGAGAGGAGAAGTTTTTGAACGCACACATTCTAATAGAAAGGCAGAGAATTCCTCATCAGACATTTTGATTTCATGCTCAAGGGTAGCCTTGTCAACTTGAAATCTTTTACAGAAGCTATTTTTATTAATCTTTACATATTGATTATCAGCCGTCTTTACTATGAAAAACCTTTTCTTGGCTAAAAAACCTAATTTGGGTGGCTGGGGTTGATTGATAATAGTGTCGTAAGCGATCAGATATTTATGGCTATCCAAACCGGCTAAGGCAACTCTCTTCTTTTTATTGCCTGTGCTATTGGGTAGTCTTTCTGCTGTTGAATAATAGTATTGAACAGTTAGCATAAAAGATGCCATATTTTTTAATAATAATTATAAAAAGGAAATATTAGGAAAAAATAAAGGCAAAAAAAAAGCCTCAACTAAAGGTAGTTGAGGCGAAACAAAAACTTGGCGGCGACCTACTCTCCCACACTCTTGC